>JAEUIL010000808.1 GCA_016794255.1 Planctomycetaceae bacterium
GCGACTCGGTCGTCGCGCCCCGCTCGGCCTTGGCGATCGCGGCCAAAGCCCGTTCGCGCGCTTGTTGCATGCTCGGCGGCAAGGGCTCGTGCTGCGCCAAAGCCCACACGATCCACATCGAGTTGACCACGTTCGACTCGACCTTGGGGCGATGCATGGCCAGGAACTGATTGCTCGATCGCCACAAGCCATCGTCCTGCTGAGTCGCGCGCAGACCTTCGAACACGACGGCCAACGAGCGGGCGGGATCGGCAGTCTGGGCCGGAGCGCCGCTGCGCAGCATGACGCTGTATACGGCACTCGGTCCGGGGTCGGCACCTGGGCCCACGCCGGGCTTGGCGCTCGCCTGCAGAATGATGTTGCTATGTTCTCGGGTCAACTCGGGCGCAATGCGTTCGCCGATCGCACCGAGATAATCTGCTTCGGTGATGAACTCTTGATCAACGAGCGGTCGCAGCTTGTCGATCACTTCCGGAGACAGGCCGTCGGTGGCCAACTTCTCCAACGCCGCTTTCGTCAACCGGTAGAACTGATTGTTGCCAAAGGCGTTGTTTAGCGACCACTCATTCCACCCCTTGAGTTGCTCCGCGTTCACCTCGAAGCCATGGCGACGACCTTCGTTAAAGGTCCAGACCAAATTCGACACCTGATGACAGGTCACGCACTTGCGTTTGTCCTTCCACGCGACCCCTTCGCTTTCGATGAACGGCAAGCTCCGCGTGATCACCTGCCGGGCCTCGTCGACCGAGAGCGGCTCGGCGGCGCGAATCGCAGTGTTGATCGACGCCAAGACAAGCACGGATCCACAGAAATGTCGCCACATGGTCGGTCCCTCCCGCGATGCATGACCAATCGCCCCGCGCGGATCATTCTACCGCAGCCACGGGGTGGCAACACGTTCGGGCCAAAGTTTTGTGGGCCTAGCGAGGTAATCTCCCCGGGAGTTGCGTCCGGCGGCGATCGTTGGGTTGCCACGCGGTCCAATTCCGGACATAGTGGAGTTCTCCCCCCGGTGCCCTCCTGCCCTGCTCCCTGTGAACCGCCCATGGCTCGTATCACCGTCGTCATTTCTCAAGGTCAAAGCGCCAATCCCGTCAAACGCAAGTTTGAAGAGGATTTGGTCGCCGCGTTGATCGGTGAGCGGAACGTCGAAGTTACCGTCGTCCCGCATTTGTACGATCTGAGCGTCGATCACACGGGCATGCTCTGTCTGCAGGGCATCACGGGCGACATGATCGTGCTGTCGTGGCTGTACGCACGCGCGGCTCATTGGACGCTCGATCGCAACGGCATTCGTGGGCAGATCGGCACGACGATGCTCGACTACGAGCAAGAGACGGACGACGACGAGGAAGAGAAGCCCGAGTCCGAGACGGCCGAGGGGAAAGAACGCGTCGTCGACTCCCGGCCATTGCCGAAGCGGAAAATCTACACGCTCGACCTGCGGGTACGGAACACCGTGCAGCCGTTTGTCGACGAAGTGCGCCGCATCGTGCGCGAGGCCAACACGTCGACCGTCAACTTGCTCGGCTGGATCGGTGGTCAACCGCAGGCCGAGTCGCTTGAGCGGTTTGTGAATCCGACGCGCGATGTGGCGGTCGTCTCGCCCACGCCGCTGCCGACCGCCGCTCCGCCGGTGAACGGTGAGCCGGTCGCGACAACTCCGATACGAATCACCGACGACGCCGCGCGACGGTGGTACCCGGTGATCGACTTCAGCCGCTGCACGAACTGCATGGAGTGCATCGACTTCTGTTTGTTTGGCGTGTACGGCGTGGACAAGGCCGACACGATCTTGGTCGAACAGCCTGACAACTGCCGCAAGGGTTGCCCGGCGTGCAGTCGCGTGTGTCCCGAGAACGCGATTATCTTCCCGCAGCACAAGAGCCCGGGCATCGCGGGGAGCGAAAACGAATCTGCCGGCGGGTTGAAGATTGATCTGTCGAAGCTCTTCGGCGCGCCGGACTCGCTGGAGTTGGCTGCCCGAGAGCGTGACGTCGAGCTGGTTGCCGTGGGGCGCGATGCGGTGGGCATGTCCGTCGGCATTCCGAAGCGGCAGCCGGATAAGGACAACCGACCTAAGGACGAGTTGGATAGCTTGATCGACGCGCTCGATCAGATGGAATTGTAGTTGGCTCGGGGGCGGTAGGCGCGAAACCGCAAGCGAGCTGCGGCAGTTCAGCGCTCTGGCGGCATCCATTTCTCGCGGCAAGGTCGCTCGCTTGCGGTTTCGCGCCGTCCCCTTCATTCTCTCCGCTCGCGCCGTGCTATGCGCCGCCGGTATGATTGTTAGAGCCCGCACGATCGCGCCGGCTAAATTGGACGCTATTCGAATCGCGGTCCATACTTCCATATTCGTTGGAATGCCCCCGGCTTTGTGGAACTGCGCCCGATGACCACCCCGACCGAAACTGTCGACACGGAACCGACCGATGGCCCGGTGCTGACCCCGGTGTTGGGCTATCGTTGGGCCCTGAAACTGTCGCACTTGGGCGTGACGCTGCTGTTCGGGCTGCTGCTCCTGTTCTTGAACATCTTGCCGCTGCGGGGCACCGATGTCTGGGGACATGTCCACTACGGTCGCTGGATTATGGCCCATCGGGCATTGCCGACCGAGGACCCGATCCAGCCGCTCGCCCAAGGGATGCAGGTCATCGACACCGCGTGGCTCTCGCAGGTCGTGCTCGCCGAGGTCGAACGTCTCGGCGGTGGCATGGGGCTCTCGAATCTGTTCGCGGTCGTCGTGTGGGGGACGTATTTCCTGCTGGCCCGCGTGTTTCTGCGGCAGAGTCGCAGTTTGCTCGTGATGACGCTCGGCACGCTGCTAGCGATCGGCGTGGGTTGGAGTCGGCTGGCCACGATTCGCCCCGAGATCTTTTCGCTGCTGTGTCTTGCGGTCCTGTTGTGGCTGTTGGCTCGTCGCGAAGTCTGGTCGCTGCCGGGCGATAACATCGATCCAGCCGCCGAGCCCGCCGCGGTCACGCCCGGTCTGCTCAACTGGATCGCGATTCCCGTGTTGTTCGCCGTGTGGGTTAATCTCCACGGGACATTTGTCGGCGGGATCGTGGTGCTCGTCGGCTATGCCTTGGGGCGTGGCATTGATGTGCTCTTGAACACCAAGAGCGTGCTGGCCATGTTGGCCGACCGCGCGTTTCAAGCCTGGGTGTTGCTCGCGGAAGTCGCGATTGCCGCGACGCTCGTGAATCCATACGGCATCGACCTGTGGTTTGAAGTCGTGCGATTTAGCAGTAATCCGGTGTTGAGCGACATCACCGAGTGGGCCCCGATGGTGATGACGGCCGTGGGGGGACGCGAGTTCGTGATCGGCATTGTGGCGTTGATGTTCGTGCTGCGGTTGAGTCAACGGCGCATGCCGGCCCGCGAGACGCTGCTGCTATTGTCGTTCGGCCTGCTTGCCTTGGCTCAAGTGCGCATGATCGGTTGGTTCGCGCCGGTCCTGGCGTTCGTCGTGGTGCCGCATCTTGCGAATATCTTGTGGCGTTGGTGGCCGGCGCAGATCGACGAGGCCGCGCTCGCCGCCACCTTGCCGCCGGGCGAAATGCCGCCGGGTCGCTCGTTCCGATACACGCTGGTGTGTGCGACCGTGGCGTGGGTCTTCTTCGCCATGTCGGGCGTCGGCGGGTTGGTGCTCGGCCAGACCAAACGCTCCGACAAGTCGCTCTTCGGCGATGTGCCGCTGGGGCTGACCGAATACTTGGCCAAGCATTCCGTCACAGGGCAGATTTACAATCCGCAGTGGTGGGGCGATTGGCTGGCGGTCAAAGGGCCCGCGGGGCTCAAGCCGTTCGTGACTACCAACATGCACTTGGTCCCCAAGCAAGTTTGGAACGATTATCGCCGCATCTCGTCGGCCGACGGTCCGTTTGACATCACGCTCGATCGTTACGCGGTCAGCAAAGTGATCGTCGATAAGGAATTGCAGCCGATGTTGGCAGCCGCCATGCCGCGTCAGACCGCCTGGGTCTTGGAGTACGAAGACGATCAAGCTGCGTTGTATCGCCGAGCCGCGCGGAACGCCGAGCAAACCAAGCGACCCGAGTCGGCGGTGAACGCCGATCAAAACCAAGCGAAAGCGGCCGACGCGAAAGCCGCCCCGTAACGAGTCGCGTTTTTCCGCGGCCTCCGTATCCCGACACTTTTGAGATTTCCGTCATGACCACGACCGCTACGCCCGCCGCTCGTTCGTCACGCACCGTGCTATTCGTGATCTTGCAATTGGCGCTGATCGGCGCCGCCGCGGGCTGGAGCAGCGTCCGGTACTCGCAATTCGGCCAGCCGGGACAATTGCCGTCGCTGCGCGACAAGCCGCTGGAAATTCGCCCGTTGTATGACCAGCCGGTGGTCGTGACCGACGAGCAACTGCAGCGCGTGCTGGTCAAACTGCGCCCGAAGAATTTGCAGGAAAAGTCGCGTATCAATCACATCGATCACGCGTTGCGTTTCTGGGGCCTGCCGGCCAAGTTCGACGATCCCACGGTGTTCAACGGCTCGGAGCTGCGTGAGGTGCTGACCGATACTGGTCGGTTTAAGAAACAGTTTGGCGAGCAAGCGAAGCCGCTGTTGCTCGAGACGCGCCGAGGTGTGCGCGTGCGGGTCGCCGAGGGGGTGATGAGTTCGAGTCACGTCGATCACACGCTGGCGGGGCTCGCCGAGGTCGGCACGCCGCTCGACTTTCCGGTGAAGACCGCCACGCGCGCGACCAACTATCGGGCCATGCTCGAACAGTCGCTCCGCGATTTCAGCTTGAATCAGGTCGAGTACGAATGGTCGGCCATGGCGTACGCTCTGTTTTTGCCGCCGGCCAAGGGTTGGCGCACGAGCGAGGGGCAAGAGGTCACCTTCGACCTGCTCGCCGATCGCATCATGCGACAAGAGCTGCCGCAGGGCGTTTGCTTCGGCAATCACCGACTGTACACGCTCGTCGTGCTGCTGCGGATCGACGAGGAAGCGTCGCCCATTCTGTCGCCCGAAAAGCGGGAACAGATCATCACCTTTCTGGCGGACATGACCCAACGGCTCGTCCGCAGTCAGAACGCCGAGGGCTTTTGGGACGGTGATTGGCCGACGCGCGGCTCGGGCGGAGGTGAGAAGCCCGAGAAAACCAGCGGCGATACGAACTCGGATCGGATCTTGGCCACCGGCCACGCGCTGGAATGGTGGGCGATGGTCCCCAAGTCGGCCGCCGAGCGACTGCATCCGCCGCGAGATGTGTTGGTGCGCGGTGGGCAGTGGTTGGTGAAAACGATTGACGCGCTGACGCCCGAGCAGACCGAGAACTATTTCACGTTCTTATCGCACGCCGGGCGAGCACTGTCGCTGTGGCGGAACCATTTTCCGTACGAAGTCAGCCTGAACAAGTAACGATCTTCGGTCAGACAAAAAACAAGGCTGGGGCGAGCTGACGACACGTCCCATCCATGGGAAGCATGTCGAGGGCTCGCGACCCAGCCTTGCTTTAATGGCTTCTCGGCCGCCCTGATGGGCTCTTTGCGGCAGGCACCGTCGGAAACGGGACTGCACGACTTCTGCAATTTGCTCGGACCGGTAAATCGTCGAGTCGACGGGGTGTTCGGCCAGGGATCCGCGACAGGCCAAACCGCTCGACTGGTTGGGGCGACACCGCCGAACGTCCAAAGTGTCGTTGCCGGTGCGACCGCCCGCCACGACCGGAGCCGCTGACCCGTGGGGGGCCAGCGACTGAACCGATCGTTCTGGCGGCAGTTGCGATTCTTACGTATCCGAAGGGATCAACTCTTCGTCGATCATTTGGAGCAGCTTCGAGATGCACAGCTTGTTCATGCTGGTGCGCTTCTCGTGAGCTTCGGTGCGGAGCGAGTCGTGCAAGCTTTGCGGCAAACGCACGGTGATCACTCGGGTCGGCTCCTTCGGCTGAGCCAGATCGCCATTGCGCTCGCGGAGCTTGGCGACCATTTGTTGGATCTGTTGGTATTCCGGGGTCTGCTCGAACTGGGTCAGTTCGTCCGGGGTGCGGAAGATGGTTCGCATGCAACCTTCGACTCCCAACACCTCGCGATAGAACGAAACCCAATCGGGCGAACGCTCAAATTTTTCCTGAGCGACGCGATAGACATCCTGAGCTCTGTCGGTGACAGCCTTGTCCGCGACTTCGTACATGTTCAACTCCTTACGCCAAAAACGGGGTTACGATGTTCAACGGACCTTCCTTGCCGTCGAACGTTTCATTCTTTTACCTCAAGCAAGCCGTAGCACCTATAGCAGTTCAGCGATTGCACTTACATCGATAGCAGTGCTAGTGCTGCTAGCTTGGGCAGGCCCCATCAAACACCGGGCAGTGTCGTTTGCCTAAGGATTAGGCACAACGAAAAGTCTTGTTTACCAAGTGTCCAGTGGTAGCGGTTGGCGCAGATTTCCCCAAATCATGCCAGGACGGAACGCTAGCGGTCTTTAGACCCCTTTGCAGCAAACACGATAGTCATCAACATGGTGAACATTCTCCGTAAGTTGGTCGTCAAGTCTGTTAATCACCCAGCCGGATAAGTCGAGATGGACCTTTCGATTTTCACGATTCCCGCGTCGGCGCATGGCTCGCTCACGATCGGCATCGTCTTGATGGTCTTTGCGTTGCTGGCGTTCACCACCTGGGCGCCCGACGTGATTCTGATGCTCTCGGCGGCTCTGTTGGTGCTGTTGCAGGTGATCACGCCGGCCGAGGCGCTCGCGGGTCTGGCCAATGAAGGGATGGTCACGATCGCCGTGCTGTGCGTCGTCGGCGCGGGCGTGCAAGAGACCGGCGGCATCGACTGGATCGCGACCAAAGTCCTCGGCCGCCCCAAGACATCCCGCGGGGCGCTGGTGCGGATGCTGCTTCCCACGACGACGCTCAGCGCCTTTATCAACAACACGCCGCTGGTCGCGATGCTCGTGCCGGTGCTGGGTGACTGGTGCAAGAAGCTGAATATCTCCCCGTCGAAGATCATGCTTCCCCTGAGCTACGCCTCGATCCTCGGCGGGACCTGCACGCTGATCGGCACGAGTACGAACCTCGTCGTGTCGGGCCAACTGTTCAAGGCCAACGGCCATCAACTCGGCATGTTCGACATCGCCTGGGTCGGGGTACCCGTGGCGATCGTCGGCTGTTTGTTCATCGTTGCCGTGGCCCCCTGGATGTTGCCTGATCGGAAACCGGCCCTGTCCCAACTCGACGATCCGCGCGAATACACGATCGAGATGCTCGTGCCGCCCGACAGCCCCTTGGCGAACAAGACGATCGAAGAGGCTGGCCTGCGACACTTGCCGGGGGTGTATCTGGCCGAGATCGATCGCGACGGCGTGGTCGTCGGTGCCGTGTCGCCTGACGAGCGCTTGCGTCCCGGCGACCGACTGGTGTTCGTCGGTGTGGTGGAGAGCGTGGTCGACTTGCAACGGATGCGGGGTCTGACGCCGGCGAACGATCAGGTGTTCAAGCTCAGCTCGCCCCGGGCGACGCGCTGCTTGATCGAGGCCGTGGTGTCGAACACGTTCCCGCTGTTGGGCGAGACGATTCGCGAGAGCCGGTTTCGTTCGGTTTACAACTCGGTGATTCTGGCCGTGGCCCGCAATGGCGAGCGGCTGCGGCAAAAGATCGGCGACATCGTGCTGCAGCCGGGCGACACGCTGCTACTCGAGGGACAGCCGTCGTTTGTCGAAGAGCAGAAGAATCGCCGCGACTTCTTTCTGGTCAGCCGGTTGGGAGACGCGAGTCCGCCGCAGCACGATCGGGCTTACTACGCGCTCGCGATCTTCACGGTGATGATCGCGCTAGCGAGTTTCGAGTTGATGTCGATGTTCAAGGCGTCGTTGATGGCGGCGATCTTGATGATCGCCACGCGCTGCACGTCGGTGAGTTCGGCCCGGAGGGCGATTGATCTCCCCACGCTGCTGGCGATTGCGGCCTCATTCGCCCTGGGGTTGGCACTCGACAAGACCGGGGCTGCCAAGGGTGTGGCCGACACGTTTCAAACGCTTTCGGGCGGGCATCCCTGGGGTGCCCTGGCGATGATTTATCTGATCACGCTGGTCGCCACCGAGCTCGTCACCAACAACGCCGCGGCCGCGCTGATGCTGCCCTTCGCGTTGACCACGGCCAAATCCCTCGACGTGAATTACATGCCGTTCGTGATCGTGGTGATGATCGCCGCGAGCAACGGCTTCGCCACGCCGCTCGGTTACCAGACGCATCTGATGGTCTATGGGCCGGGCGGTTACCGGTTCTCGGATTTTGTCCGGATCGGGGTGCCGCTCGATCTGGTCGTGTTTGCCGTCACGGTGGCAATCACGCCGTACTTTTTTCCGTTTTAGCGGCTGACAGGGTTGCTCGGGTGCGGTGGTACCGAAGCATCGCATAAGGTCCCGGTGTTTTGTCAGACCGATAACCTCGCCCCCCGCTGTGACCAGAAGCAGGCTGGTCGCTGCCCGTCGTTGAATCTAAGTGCGGCTTTCGTCGTGACTTAGGAGCAAGTTTCTCATGCTAGCGGGGCTCGGCGGCCTGTCGTTACAAATTACGTAACCGTAAGTCCCAAAATGTTTTGAGAAGATTATTTTGTCGGGGTACCCGGCCGCTGTATCGACTTGACCGCCAGCTACCGATAAATTGTAGAGACATACGACCGGAATCGAGGTTAGTTTGGAACCCAGGGATCGGGTCGACCGGCCCCCTCTTCCAGCTTGTGTTTTGCAACTTGGTTCGTGCCCGTTCACGAAGATAAGCACCCCCAACACCGACAGTTTGTCTCGCTCTCCTGCCTTGCTCGCGGATCGTCGCATGCCAGCTTGCGATCCGGTTACCCAGGCGAACTGAGACTCCGGTTTTGCATTGGCCCTCACTGACGCGCCCATGAAGGCATCGTACTTCGTACGTTACGGTTTGCTGATTGCCGCGGTCACAGTGTTCCTGTGGCCGATTGTCGGCGCCGGCGCGCTCCGGGCTCTCAAGAGCAACAAGAACAACGTCCAGGACTGGCTCCCGGCCGATTATCCCGAAACCACGAATTTCAAGTGGTTCATGAAGCACTTCGCCGGCGACGAGTTCATTCTCGTCAGTTGGGACGGAGTGACGTTCGACGATCAGCGAATCCGCCTGATGCGGGAGAAGCTGGTTCCCGAGAAACGAGACTCGACCCGGGAAACCGACTTCTACTTCCGCAACGTCTTGAGCGGAGCCGACTTAGTCGAACACCTGACCAAAGAACCGCTCAATCTCGAGCGGCAGGAAGCGATCGAAAAGCTCAAGGGAAGCGTCGTGGGGCGCTCGGGCGAATCGACCTGCATGATTTTCACGCTCAGCGACTACGGCAAGATCGCCGGCGCGCGCAAGGCCGTGACCCGTATCCGTCAGGTCGCCACGCAAGAATGCAACATTCCGCTCGAGAAATTGCACCTGGGCGGCCCCGCCGTCGACAACGCGGGCATGGACGAGGCTGGTGACGGCACCGTGCTCCGTCTCGCCAGCGTCGCGTGCATCGTCGGAATCTCGATCTCGTGGTGGTGCCTGCGGAGCTTCCGCCTGATCGCGATCGTGTTCTTTGCCGGCGTTTACTGTGCGGCGTTGAGCCTGGCCATCGTCTACTACACCGGTACGACGATGAACTCGATTCTGATCACGATGCCCGCTCTGGTGTATGTCGCCGCGATTTCGGCAGCGATTCACTTATCGAATTATTATCGCGACACGGCCGTCGAAGAGGGTTTGCTGGGCGCTCCTACGCGAGCCTTGCAGCATGCGGCGTTGCCGCTCGGATTGGCGACCGCGACGACCGCAATTGGCTTGGCCTCGCTCGTGACCAGTGAGCTGGTGCCGATTCGGCTGTTCGGCGTCTACTCGGCCATCGGCGTGGTGGCGAGCTTACTGCCGCTCTGTTTCTTTGTGCCAGCGGCGTTTGAACTCTGGCCGTTGCGTGGCAAGCATCTCGAAGGGACGAGCGAGACGACGGTCTCGGCCGGTCCGACGTTCTCACCCCGCTGGTGGAACCTGGGCCAGACGATCGTGCGGCATCACGCGCTCGTCACCGTGGCTGGCATCGCCGTGCTCGCGTTCTTCGGTTGGGGCGCGATGCAGGTGCAGACATCGACCCAGTTGTTGCGGATGTTCGATCCTAAGTCGAAGATCCGCGCCGACTACGTGTGGCTGGAAAAGAACATTGGCGATCTGGTGCCGATGGAAGTGGTCTTCAAATTCGACAACGAAGTGAACCAGCTCTCGGCGCTCGACCGCATGCGGTTGATCGAGCACTTGGAAAAGAGCATCAAGGAGCATCACTTC
The DNA here is from genome assembly GCA_016794255.1 of Planctomycetaceae bacterium. Taxonomy (GTDB): domain Bacteria; phylum Planctomycetota; class Planctomycetia; order Pirellulales; family PNKZ01; genus JAEUIL01. The sequence goes on from JAEUIL010000808.1 coordinate 10,301, forward strand.
GAGTCGGCCGGCGATCTGACGAGCACCATGTCCGCTGCGACGTTCGTGGGCTCGAAGCTCTACGCTGACGCGACCCATCGCCGCCAGTTCGAGAGCAACCCCGAGAAGTTGCTCGAAGGCGATAAAAGCGTCGTCAGCTTGTTCGACAAACGGGCGTCTCACTCGCGCGTGATGCGTAAGAAGCTCGAATCGAATCGCCAGCAGTTCATCGATCTCGACTTTGTCGATGACGAAAAGATCAGGGACGAAACCGGCGGCGAAAAGAGTTACGAACTGTGGCGCGTCAGCGCTCGCGTGAGTGCGCTGGCCGACATCAATTTCGCTCATTTTCAGAAAGAACTCGCCGAGCAAATTGACCACGTGCTGGGCGATAAGCAAGCGCAACTCGCGCGGGGCATCGATGTCGTCTACACCGGCCTCGTGCCGCTGATCGATAAGTCGCAGCGCTCGCTGCTTGATGGTCTCGTGTTCGGCTTTGTAATCGACTTGGTTGTCGTGACGATCGTGATGATCCTGGCTATTCGCGAGTGGTCGGCGGGTATCGTCTTGTTGCTGCCGAGTATTTTCCCCGTCGTGGTTGTCTTCGGCACGATGGGTTTGATGGGCATTATCGTGGACACGGGCACGGTCATGGCTCCGGGCGTCGCGCTCGGTGTGACGATCGACGACGTGGTCCACTTCATGTTGAAATATCGCAACGGACTCGAGCAAGGGCTCGATCGACGGCAGTCGATCATGATGGCCTACAAAGGTTGCGCTCGGCCGATGTATCAAAGCTGGGGCGTGATCGGCATCGGCCTGTCGGCCTTTATCCTCAGCCCGTTCACGCCGACGCAGGCGTTTGGCTATATGATGGTGACGCTGCTCTCGGCCGCACTCATTGGTAATCTGGTGTTGTTGCCGGCCGTGCTCGCGGGTCCGTTCGGTTCGCTGTTCGGTCGCAAGTTCCAAAACCGTGCCAAGCCGTCGCCGAGCGATGCTCCTACCAGCGACGAGCACACCGCGACCACGCCGCATCTGCGCACGCACTGGCACGAAGAGACCGTCGCCAAGTAGTGATCGCTCTCGTGGCGGTGGCTGCGTTCTGGTTAGATTCTCATGTGCGGCAAACGTCCGGCCTCGGGCACTTTACGCCGCTCGCCTCGCTTTCTAAGATTCAGGCTCGCGCGTGTCTCGCGTTTTCAGGTCTGCACTGGCCCGTTCGGGCTGGAGTTCCAAGGAGCGTTTATGCTGGAGCGGAAGCCGGTTTTCCCGAACGTGATCGAGATCAACCACCAGGCGGGCGAGCGCATCGGCTGCAACGTCTATCTGATCTACGACGCGAACGAATGGGTGATCGTCGACATCGGCTATGAAGAGGTGGTCGACGAGATTGTCGAACTCATTCGGCAGATGGACTTTCCGCTCTCGAATTGCAAAACGATCGTCGCCACGCATGCCGATGTCGACCACATTCAAGGCGTCGCGCGGCTCAAGCAGATTCTACGCTCGACGGTCACCGGCCATCGGCTCGCAGCCGAGGCACTAGCCGTCGGCGATCGCATCAAAACGTTCGCCGATATCTCGGCCCAGAACATTCATCTGCCAATGCCGTCGGTCAAGTTCGACACGCTGATCGACGATGGCGACGTGATCACGGTTGGCGGGCTCAAGCTTGAGGTCTGGCTCACGCCGGGACACACTGACAGTCAACTCTCGTTTCGCTTGGGCAACTTGCTGTTGAGCGGCGACAATATTTATCGCGACGGCTGCGTGGGTGTGATCGACGCCCATCATGGCAGCGACATTCGGGCGTTCATCAAGTCGCTCGAACGGATTCGTGACAGCGACGTCGAATGGCTGCTCCCCAGCCACGGCCCGATCTTCCGCAAAGACAACGACCAGCTCAATCGCACGATCGGCCGGCTCGAAGGCTATTTGCACATGGCCGACTTTGGCACCTGTGCGCTCGATTGGCCGTTGATGGACGATTTCGATCGCGAACTCGCTGCCGGTCAAGGACCGCAATAGATCGGTGCATAGACAGCGATCGTGCGAGTTGGCAGCGACTACGTCTGATTCGTCTCGCGTGACAACGCAGCGTCAAAAGCGCTCGCGCCGTACTCGCCTGACAACACGCGGTTGCCACCGCTGATGATCGCGGCGTCGAGTGCGGCGGTGACGCGTTCCATGATCTCTTCGGCACCTTCGCCGGCGGTCGACGCGCCGATTCCGAAGCTGACCGTGAACCGCACCGCCTCGCCGTTCGCCACCACGGTGAGTTTCTCGATCGCGGCGCGCACCTTGTCGGCCAAGGCACGCGTCTTCT
>JAEUIL010000825.1 GCA_016794255.1 Planctomycetaceae bacterium
GATCCGCTTTCAGGGTGAGGGAAAAATGAATCTCGTGGCGGCAAACACGCTGGTGGGTGGGGCGCACGATGGGATCGAATCCGACGAATCGACCGAGCTCAGGTCGCATGCGAATTTGCTTGAAGTCGACGCTTAACACAAGACTTGGCTGACGCTCCTTTCCGCGTAAGTGGCTGGCATCTATAATCCCCCAGCTATGCCAGCCATTGAAATCGCAGCACTGACGAAATCGTATCGCGTCTATCAAAAGGCCGAGGGGCTCGGCGCGTCCTTCCGTGGCCTGTTTCGTCGCCAGTACAAGACCGTGGACGCCGTGCGCGGTATCGATTTGACCGTCGATCACGGCGAGTTCGTCGCCTTTTTGGGGCCCAACGGCGCGGGCAAGACGACCACGCTCAAGCTGTTGTCCGGGGTAATCACGCCTAGTTCCGGCACCGCGACCGTGCTCGGGCATGTTCCATGGAAACGCGAGAACGCTTATCGACGCCGGTTCGCGCTCGTCATGGGTCAAAAGAACCAGCTGTGGTGGGACTTGCCCGCACAAGAGTCGTTCCGTTTACATCAGCAGATTTACCGAATCGACGCCGCCGAGTTTGATCGCACTCGTGACGAGCTTGTCGACCTGCTCAACGTCGGTCGATTGCTGCAACAGCCCGTGCGGGAATTGTCGCTCGGCGAGCGGATGAAGATGGAGTTGATCGCCGCCCTCATGCACTCGCCCGAGGTGTTGTTTCTCGACGAGCCGACGATCGGCCTCGACGTCGTCGCGCAGCATAACATTCAGCAGTTCCTGCGTCGCTACCAAGAACAGCGTCGCACAACGATCGTGCTGACGAGCCACTACATGAAGGATGTCGCGGCCTTGACCCGGCGGGTGGTCATCATCGCCCAAGGCACCATCATGTACGACGGTTCGCTGTCCGGAATCGTCGATCGGTTTAGCTCGCACAAAATGATCACGCTCGATTTAGCAGCGGGCCAGCAACCCAGCGATGACGAGCTAGCCCGTTACGGCGAGCTGATCGAGAAGAAGTTTCCACGCGTTAAGCTGCGGATCGAACGTCGCGCCGTGACCAGCGCACTGGCCGCGATCCTGGATCGTCACACGATCGACGACATCAGTGTCGAAGATCCGCCGCTCGAAGAGGTGATCGCGATGGTGTTTGCCGAGGTGAATCAGCCGGCCAGTACGTAGAGCGTTCGCTGCTCACATCGCCCGGCGGGGACGCTTCGGCTTAACGGGCACATCGTCGTCTTCGTCGTCCGCATCGACTGGGGTTTCGATGTCCTGATCGTCCTCGAATTCCTTCTCGTCGCGTTCGGCGAACAGGTCTTCGTCCTCGTCCGCCACCTCATCCGCTTCGTCGTCATCTTCGTAGCCGGTTTCAACACCGTCCTCATCTTCGTAGTCCGGCGGGGGCAACGCCTTGCGGCTATTCGACGACTTGCTGCCGGTGTCGCGCTCTGGAGTCACTTTGTTCGCACGAGACGGCTTCTCCCCGCCGCCGCCGGATTGACCTTGCATCGTTTCCCATTGCTCGATGCTGATTAGCACTTCTCGCGCTTGCGAGCCGTTGTATGTTCCCACGAAACCGTCTTCCGCCATAAAGTCGATCAGCCGTGCGGCGCGACCGTAACCGATCCCCAACGCCCGTTGGAGCAGTGAGACGCTACCGCGACCTTCACGTACCACGACGTCGATCGCCGCTTCATACAGATCGTCACGGGCCTTGAATCGATCGGCATCCGTCTCGCCCGGCGCGGCGGCCTTGAGTTGCACCAATTCTTCCACGAATTGCTGCTCGGTGGTGCCGACAAACTCGACGACCTTGTTGATCTCGTCGTCGCTGACATACGTCCCTTGGCCGCGCAGCAACGTGCTCGTGCCCGGCCACAAGAACAGCAAGTCGCCGTTGCCGAGCAGCTTGTCGGCTCCCATCTCGTCGAGCACCACGCGGCTATCGGTCCGGCTCGCGACTTGAAAGCAGATACGAGCCGGCAAGTTCGACTTGATCAAGCCCGTAATGACGTCGACGGTCGGCTTTTGTGTGGCGAGCACGAGGTGAATACCGACCGCCCGGCTCTTTTGGGCCAAGCGAATGATATGCGTTTCGACCTCTTTCGCCGCAGTCATCATCAAGTCCGCGATCTCGTCGGCCACGATCACGATGTAGGGCAAGTGCGTGGGGATGGCCTTGCGCTCTTCGTCGCTCTCGGGCTGTAATCGCTCCATCAACTCGGCTTCGCCCAACTGATTGAACGCCGCAATGTGTCGCACACCCGCACGAGCCAGCAGCGCATAACGCTCTTCCATCTTCTCCACGGCCCAAGCCAAGATCGCCTCGGCCTTGCGCATGTCGGTGACCACCGGATGCATGAGGTGCGGCAGCGTTTTGTACGCGCTCAACTCGACCATCTTCGGATCGATCAGTAGCATCCGCACCTCGTCCGGCCGTCGCGTCATGAGCATCGACGCAATCAACGTGTTCAAGCACACGCTTTTGCCCGTGCCCGTGCGACCGGCGATCAACAAGTGCGGCAGCGACGCCAGGTCGACGACCAGCGGATTGCCCGCGACGTCCTTACCCAGATAGATCGGAATCCGCATCTTCTGCACTTTGGCATTCGACTCTTCGATCACCTCGCGCAGTCGCACGATCTGCCGTTCGGCGTTCGGCACTTCGATGCCCACGGTGTTCTTGCCTGGAATCGGAGCCACGATGCGCACGCTCGGCACACGTAGGGCAATCGCCAAGTCCTCGGACAGGCCCGTGATCTTCGACAATCGCAACCCGGCTTCGAGTTCGACTTCGTACTGAGCAATCACCGGGCCGGTCTCGATTTCGACCACCTTCACGTTGAACCCGAAGTTGGCGAAAGTTTTCTCGAGAATCTTCGCCTTCTTGAGCACTTCCTTTTCTTGCTCTTCGAGCTGCATCGGCTCGCTCTCCAAGAGCAAGTCGATCGGCGGCAGTTCGTAGTCGTTGGCCTCGTCGGTAAGCTTGGCCGCGGCGTCGAACTCTTGCATCAACTGATTGCGTTCATCTCTCTTCGTTTTCTTCTTGACCCGTGTGGTCTCGGCGTTGGCGTCCTTATCGTCAGTCTCTTCGGCAATGGCTGACACCGCAGCGGTGAGCAACGGCGGGGCT
>JAEUIL010000848.1 GCA_016794255.1 Planctomycetaceae bacterium
TCAAGATCGTCGTGATGAGCGACGCTTATCAACGCAGCCATGTCACGGGCGTGGCCAACGATGTTCGCGAAGCTGCCGAGCAAGCGTTTGTCGCCGCTCCGGTCCGCCGCATGTTGGCCGAGACGATGTTCGACAGCGTCGTGACCGCGGGTCACTTGTTCGGCATCAAGCACGAGCCGGGCGACAACCTCAAGACGATCAAGCAAATCGTCCGCGTCCCGGTCAAGGTCGAACGCAAGAACGCCGCCACGATCGCCGAGCAACTCGCCGAGAAGAAGAACGAAGCGAACGCGATGGCGATGGCCAAGCCGATGATGGTCGCCGGTGGCAGCTACGACCTCGAGTCGGCCATCGAGATTGACTTCACCGCCGTCTTGAAGATGAAAGATGACGAACCGCTCGACGCCATGAGCGCGAAGATGTCGCCCGAAGCGATGGAAGCGAACATGATGCTCGAACAACGCACGACTCGCACGCGCTATGTCGAGCAAGTGGTCGAGGCCCAGATCGACGACAATCCGAAGTACACCAGTGCGATGCGGATGCCCTCCCCTGCCCCGCCGGCGCACTTCTTGCGAGTCTTCGGTCAACCGGCTCGCGACCTGCTCGGGGATCACCGCGACCACAGCCCGTCGATGCGGCAAGCATTGATGATGCTCAACGGCAAGGTGACGCACGAGGCGTCGCGTGTCGGCAAGCTCGAACCGATGTACAAGCTGCTCGCCGGCAAGACCGTCGATATCGACGGTGCGGTGGAGCTCGCTTATCGTGAGATTTTCACCCGTGAGCCGCAAGCCGACGAGTTGGCCGAGGCCAAGGCGATTATCGCCGAAGCCGAGTCGCCGCTCGAAGGGATGTCCGACTTGCGTTGGATTCTGTTCAACTCGCACGAGTTCCGCTTCATTCCGTAATTCGTTCTGCATTCGTTATTCGTATCACCGCACTACCCTTGGCACCGATCGACGAGCACGTTGGCCTCGTTTCGTTGCCGGACACACTGAAGGAGAAAACTGATGTCTGGATGCTTTGATTATCGCGTGTCCCGCCGTTCGATGTTGGGAGCGTCGACCGGTCTGTTCTTGGGCCTCGGCGTGAAGCAACTCGTGGCCCGCGCGGGGACCGATCACAAGGCCTCGGCCGAGCACGTGATTCTGTTCTGGAACGGCGGTGGCATGAGCCACATCGACACGTTCGATCCCAAGCCCGGTCGTCCGACCCAAGGCGAGTTCAACCCGATCGACACGACCGTGCCGGGCATGCAGGTCTCTGAGATCTTCCCGCAGTTGGCCAAGCAAGCGAAGCACTTCTCGCTCATTCGCTCGATCGCCGGCACCAACGGTGACCACGGTCGCGGCACGTACCAATTGCAAACCAGCTACAACGTGTTCCCCAACCTGACCCACCCGGGCTTGGGCAACATCGTGACCAACGAACTCGAGCAGATCGGCGATCTGCCGTCGTTCGTGTCGATCAGCGGTCAAGGGACCCGTGCGGGTTACCTGGGCCAAAAGTGCGAGGCGTTCTACGTCGGTCGCCCCGGCGAAAAGGACCCGTACCTCGCGTTCCCCGAGGGGATCACGAATCTCCGCGGCAACAAGCGTCTCGAAGCGCTCGCCAAGATCAACTCGCGTTTCACCTCGAGTGCTCAAGCCGAGCAGTTCGACGCCACGTCGACGGCCACTCAAGACGCCGTGCGGCTCATGCGTAGCCCGGCGCTCGAGGCGTTCGAGTTGCAAAACGAGTCGGCCGAGACCCGCGAGCGCTACGGCGTCAACGAGTTCGGCCGCGGCTGCTTGTTGGCCCGTCGCTTGGTTGAAAAGGGCGTCCGTTTCGTGCAAGTCAATCGTGGCGGGTTCGACGTTCACATGAACGCCTTTCCGGCGATGGAAAACCACGGCGAGATCATGGACCCGGCCTTGGCCGCGTTGATCTCGGACTTGGCCGCCTCAGGCCTGTTGGCCAAGACGTTGATCATCACCCTCAGCGAGTTCGGTCGTACGCCGAAGATCAACAAGGACGCTGGCCGCGATCACCACGCCAGCGTGTTCAGCGCATTGATCGCCGGCGGCGGCATCAAGGGTGGTACCGTGATCGGTTCGTCCGATGAAGATGGCTACAAGCCGAAGGATCGTCCGGTCGAAGTGCCGGATATCCACGCGACCGTTTGCCACGCCTTGGGTATCAACCCGGCCAAGGAAGTGGCGACGCCGCTGCAACGTCCGCTCAAGTTGGTCGACGGCGGCACGCCGGTGGCCGAGTTGTTCGCTTAAGGACGGCAGGCAGTGTTCGTTACGTGAAGTCCATTAACGCGGTCCGCGTCGCCCAGCGGCGCGGACCGCGATGTTTTTTGAGAGTTGGTTGCCACGCCCTGCAAGGTTCGTTTGCCCCACGCCCCCATCCCGCCGGTTTCATTCGCGGTCGCACGACGCCCGCCGCGATTCTCAGTTTTGCTTCGTCATTGCATGGGTTTGCCTGTGCCAATTCGCCTCGGATGAGCGAATTATGACGACCACGGGCCAGCGTTTGCTTGTCGGCTCGCTGGCGCTTAATTACCGTTAAAGGATTGTCCCCTCGTGCCGATCGCCGAGCACCAAGGAAACCTGTCCATGCCCATGGTATCGATCTTGCGGATTCTCACGATTGTCACGCTTCTTGGCCTGGTGGCGATCCCCACATCGGCCCAGGAAAAGCCGGCCGAGGGACCCGCCGTACGCGGCTCGCTCGTCGAAGATCGAGCGGCAGCCAAGTTGCTCGAGGCGGGCGATGCACGCTTCGACGCCGACGAGTTTCTCAAGGCCGTCGAAGTTTGGGAATCGGTCATCGAACGCTATCCGCGCAGCAAGGTCCGTTTCACCGCGCACATGCGGCTAGGCAACTATCTGCTCGAACGCGAACGGGCCTTTGATCGTGCTCGTACGCACTTCGAAGCCGCTGCCGCGGACATCAACACCGACGAAGAACAACGGGCCGAGGCGACGCTCAAGATGGGCGTCTGCTTTTACGAAGCTCGCAACTACGGCAAGTGCTTCACCGTGATGCGCGACGTCGTCGAGAAGTTCCCCGTCAGCTCGCAAGTCAACTCGGCCTATTACTACATCGGCCTCGGCCACTTCCAACTCGGCCACTACAGCCGGGCGATCGACGCCTTGGAGAAGGTCGGCACCACGCTCTCGGGCGCCTCGGGCCAACTCGAGAAGGTCGAAGCCGGCAAGCGGTTGTTCATTAAGATCGACGACGCCGACCTCGCCGCGATCGAGGCTGGCCGCACCGTCAAGATCACGATTGAAACCACCGCCGGTGACAAAGAGACGATCGACTGCCATCCCGTCGGTCGCAATGTGCGGGTCGTACTCGGCTCGGTCCTCACGTCGCTCGGCAAACCCAACGCCGGCAATGGGGTCATCGAAGTCAAAGGCGACGATCAAGTCCGGGTCATTTACACCGACGAACACACGGGTGATCGGCAATTCAATCGTCCCGTCAACAAGCAGATTCCAGTCGTCGGCAACGCCGTGGTGCAAATCACCGACGGCGCCTTTAGCGAGACGCTCCGCGGTGTGGTGCTCGATAAACCGGTCAATCTGCAGATCATCGACTCGGACTACGATCTGACCGACGAAGCCGACTCGATCAAGGCGTACGTCGAACTGCTGCGTGAAAAGACGCAAGAAGAAATCGAGGCCGACGCGCTCAAGAACCCCACGATCGTTCCAACCGACGACAGCGGCAAGCCCAAGCAGCAGCTCAAACTGCTCGATCGCGTCGAGATCGTGTTCACCGAAGCGAAAATCGAGCGGACGTTGCCCCTGCTACCAAAGAACGAAGAAGAGGAGTCGAAGAAAGACGACACAGTAAACGCCGATAAGCCGGCGACGCCCGGTGATGGCGAAAAGCCCTCCGCGACCGAGCCGGGCACCACACCGGTGAAAGTCGCCGACGACGGCACGATCCACAGCGGCGTGTTCCGCTCGTCGGTCGATCTTGCAAAAGCAGAGGAAGTCATCGAGGCTGACAAGATTTTGCAGGCCCAACCGGGCGACATCCTGCAAGTCACGTATCTCGATCGCCGTCATACCGGCGAGCAAGAACGGACCGTCGTCGCGCAAGCCAAGGTGATCGAAGGCAACCTCGGCGGCGTGCGTGTGACCCGGGCTCAA
>JAEUIL010000908.1 GCA_016794255.1 Planctomycetaceae bacterium
GAATTTTTCGGGGGCTGCGCAGCCCCCGAAAAACCACTCGTCATTGGAACCTTTCGACAAACTTTGGCAACTCTCGACTTTGAGGCTTTCTTAGACATACAAGAGTTCGGGTGGTCGCCATGTCGAGGTACGCCCGAACTCTTTGCGATTTCGGCTACGACGAGTTAAGCAGAACGCCTTACGCACTCGGGCGCATTGCGGCGAGATTGGCCGGCTCGTCGATCGTCATGTCGAGCAAGGCTGTGCTCAGCAGCTTGCCCTGCGTGTCGATGCGGAGCGAACGACTCGCGCCCCCGGCGAGAGCATCGTACAGCAGAAAGTTGAAGGCGTGGATCTTGGGCAGTTCAAAGCGGTCGACCCGCGTGACGCCCAGTGACTTGAAGCGCTCGGCGATCCACTCGGGCGTTAGCAGCTGCCGCAGATGCTCGAACCCGGCCGCCGTGTAAGCGACGACGCCGATGTTGGAGTGGTTCCCTTTGTCGCCACTCCGGGCATGCGCGATCTCGACGAGACGGATCGTGTTCATGAGAACTCGCTTAACCGTAGGACGGGAAGCAATGGCCGTTAGCTAATGCGCAAGCCATGATCGTCGATCGTATAGGGAATGATCTCGTCGTGGCAAACGCTGCCGCGATGCTTGGCGATATACAGGGCCCGGCCGATCTTGTTCCCCTCGCGGACTTTGCCGATGTAGATAAGCGTATTGGCGTTCGAGATCACGTCCCCTTCGTCGAGTGGCCGTTCGATCAAATCGTCGAGCATCGCCTCGGCCGAGGTCACCAAACAGAGGCAGGCCGACTCGTTTGGATCGTAACGCTGCTCGGCCGCTACGGCGGCGTTTTGTAGATAGCGTTCGCGAAAGAGATCACGCGCGACCCATTCGCTATCCTTGCGCACGACCTGGTGATACATGTACTCGAACATCTCGAACTGAATCGATTCGCTCGGCCGCTCGCACGGCTCGATGCCGTCGACCACGACGCGTCGCACGCCTTGCACGAAGTTGCCGTACAGGAACGCGATGCTCGTGCCGAGCTTGCGGGCGATCTCGGCCTGCCACTCTTGCCATGCTTCAAAGCCCATGTCGCGCTGCGTCACGCGCCGGCCATGGTAGTCAAACACGTGCAAATAGTCGCCATGGTTACGATCGGACGCGAAGAAGCCGTCGAGCACCGGAGCCGCGCTCGGATCGACCTTGTTCAACCGCCAGTCGCACATCCGCTCGGCATAGTCGCCGTGGCTCTGCGCGTCGCCACGACAGCCCATGTCGTAGATGATGCCGCGTCGGCCCTCTTGCTTCAGCCCGGCGTCGCAAAACTGCAAGCCGAACTGCGTCTTGCCAATGCCCGTGGCGCCGACAACGACGGTCAGCGTCCCGGGCAGCAAGCCGCCACCGAGATGTGCGTCGAGACCGGGAATGCCGATGGAGATGCGGGACATGGGGGAGGGAGTGGTTGGTGGTTGGTTGTTAGTGGCTGGTGGGGAGGAAAGAAGTGAGTAGGTGAGTAAGTGAGTAAGTGAGTAGGTGTTTGAAACACCAGCCACTAATCACCAACAACCAACGACTTTCGTACTACTTCGCCGGTTGCTCGATTTCGATCCAACGACGCTCGGCGTGCGATTGCAGCGTGGCGTCAGCAATGACCTGAGCGCTCCAGCCATCGTGGAAACTCGGCACGGCGTCGCGCTGCTCGACAATCGCCGAAACGAATTCCCACATCAGATCGTAGCGGAATACGGTCGCGGGCTTACCCTCGCTCGGGTCGCGCGGGCTGCCCGCCGGCTTGAGGAACTCGGGCGGTACCGGCACGAGCGCCAAGTCGCTGCCGGTCTTGCCGAGCATGATCGTGTTCGGTTCGTGGAGACGGTACACGGCCGAGCCTTCACTGCCGTTGATCTCGGCCCATTCGTGGCCAAAGCCGTCGCGGTGATAACCCTTGGCGAGCGTGGTCCCTTCCCAAACGCCGGTCGCGCCATTGGCAAACTCACCGATGATGCTCGACCAATCGTCGACATTCGACGGCGGGCAGGTCTTGCCTTCGGTGGTCGTCGTGCGCGGGGCGAAACGGGCCACGGCACCGCACAACCGAGCCAGCGGGCCCAACAGGTCCTGCGAGAAATCGATGCGGTGGATCGTCATGTCGAACAAGTCGCCAGCGCCAGCCTTATCCTTGTATTGCCGCCAGCCCCAACTCGTCTCGGGCCAATCGAGGAACCGTTGCGAACGAAAGTGACGCAGCTCGCCGAGCGCGCCGCTCTTGACGAGATGCCGCATGTACCGCATCGACGGCGCGAAGC
>JAEUIL010000909.1 GCA_016794255.1 Planctomycetaceae bacterium
TCGTGTGTGGCTCTGCGAAATGGGAAACCATGATCGTAACCCACGTTCTCGCGAGCGGCTGGTCCAGCCATTTTGTCTACGGCTTTTTCGGTACCGCGACCACCCGGCCCAAAAAATCTTTTTACCCGGCTGTGGATTCTCCCTCGCCTCGCGCGTGTTAAGGCTTAGCACCGCGGACGCCTGACACTCTGGCCGCCACGCTGCTCCGGGCCCAAGACGGGTGCCGGCTCTTCGGCTCGCCCCCTCATCTTTTCTTACGTTGGAGTTTCTCCCATGAGCGCCTCGCACCGCCGGCACAAAGGCCGCAAGCACGACCGTCAGCTAAATTCTCGCACCATCCGCTTCGAACAACTCGAAGACCGCCAACTGCTCGCGGCCGATCTCGGCATGGCGGCCCATGTGTCGATCCTGCCGACCACGCCCGTCGCCAGCTATAGCATCGACGGCACGGGCAACAACGTGGCCAACCCGACCTGGGGCAGCACCGGTGTCGACTTCCTGCGGACCGTGCCCGCTCAGTATGGCGACGGCATCTCGACGCCGGCCGGCGCGTCGCGTCCCAGTGCTCGGGCCATTAGCAACGCCGTGGCCGACCAAGGTTCGCAAGACGAAATCAGCGCGCGGTTGCTCTCGGCCATGAGCTACGCCTGGGGGCAGTTCATCGATCACGATCTCGATCTGACGAACTCCGGCACCGGCGAGACGCTCAAGATCGCGGTCCCCACGGGCGATCCGTATTTCGATCCCAACTCGACCGGCACGAAGACGATCGACACGGTGCGGTCGGCCTTCGATCCCGCCACGGGCAGCACCACGCCGCGCGAACAGATGAACGCCATCACCGCGTTTGTCGATGGCTCGATGGTCTATGGTTCCGACGCGACCACGGCCAACGCGCTCCGCACGATGACCGACGGCCAGCTCAAGACCAGCGCGGGCAACATGCTCCCCTGGAACGATGCAGCCACGTTTCCCGACGGCACGGTGAACATGGCGGGCATCATGCCCGGGCAGAAACTGTATGCCGCCGGCGATGTGCGCGCGAACGAGAACGTCGAGCTGACCGCGCTGCAAACCTTGTTCGTGCGTGAGCACAACCAATGGGCCACGAAGATCAAGGCGGCCAACCCGACTTGGACCGACGAGCAGATCTATCAGCAGGCCCGGTCGATCGTCATCGGCGAGATCCAGGCGATCACGTACAAGGAATGGCTCCCGGCGATCTTGGGCAAGGACGCACTCAGCCGCTATCAAGGTTACAACGCCACGGTCAACCCCGGCATCGCGAATGAGTTCTCGACCGCGGCGTTCCGGTTTGGTCACAGCTTGCTCGGCGACGATGTCGAGTTCTTCGACAACAACGGCGAGGAAACTCGCGACGGCGTCACGTTGAGCCAAGCGTTCTTCAATCCCGAGTTGATCAGTCAGACCGGTATCGATCCGCTGCTCAAGTATCTGTCGAGCGATCCGGCCTCGGAGCTCGACACTCAGGTCGTGAACAGCGTGCGCAATTTCTTGTTCGGGCCGCCGGGCTCGGGCGGATTGGATCTGGCGAGTTTGAACATCGAGCGCGGCCGCGACCATGGTCTGGCCGACTACAACAGCACCCGCGCGGCGTACAACTTGCCGAAGGTCACGAGCTTTGCCCAAATCACGTCGAACGTGGAACTACAAGGCAAGCTGCAACAACTCTACGGCTCGGTGGATAATGTCGACCTGTGGGTCGGCGCGTTGGCCGAGGATCATGTGGCCGGTGCGAGCGTGGGGCCGACGCTCAAGGCGATCATCGCCGATCAGTTTACTCGGCTGCGTGACGGGGATCGGTTGTTCTACTTGAACAACTTCACCGGCTCGATGTTGCAGCAGATTGATCACACGACGCTCGCCGACATCGTCAAACGCAACACGACCGTGACGAATCTCCAGGGGAACTTGTTCTTCTTTGACTCGTCGGTCGGCGGCACGGTGTTTGGCGATGGCAACGAAGATGGCAAGCTCAATCCGGTCGAGAAGCCCGTGGCGAATCGGACGGTGAATCTTGTCGATGCCGAGACGGGCGAGATCGTCGCCACGACGAAGAGCGACGCGCGGGGACATTATGACTTTGACGTGAGCGACGGTCTGCGGACCGGCGACTACAAGGTGAACGTGATGTCGTCTGACGGCAAGAAGGTCGAGTTCACGAGCAAGGTGCTCGACATCTCGCGTGGCGAGCAGCATTTGCATAACGTCGACTTGGCAGTCGCTGCTGCGACGACGACACCGCCAAAGCCGGCCCCCAAGCCGCAAGCGCCGGTCGCCAAGAAGCCGCAACCCGCCGCCGTGGTGCAAAAGCCGACGGCCG
>JAEUIL010000932.1 GCA_016794255.1 Planctomycetaceae bacterium
ATTTGAGCGCGCTCGAAGCGAAACTCCGGCCGCTCGAAACGGCACTCGTCGCCCGGTATCACGCGCTCGCCCCGGCTGAAAAAGCGTGGTCCGATGCCGAGCACAAGAAGCTCAAGGCCACGCAGCCCGATAAGCTGGTCGAGCAAACCCTACCGTTGCAAAGTCTGCGCGTGATCGATCTTGCACAGAACGACGCCGTGGAAATTGCCAAGGATGTGGTGACCGTCAAGCTGCCCGAGAATATCGAACGGGCGACGTATGAGTTGACCCTCGCAGCGGGCGACAAACCGCTCACTGGTCTGCGGCTGTATGGTCTCGCCGACGACAAGCTGCCGGGCAAAGGGCCAGGCTTGGCGAAGGATGGCAACTTCGTCGTGACCGGGTTGCGAGCCGTGATCGTCGAACCGGGCAAAGCCGATCAACCGCTCGAATTGCATCGCGTGGCGGCCGACTATGTCGCGCCAGGCTTTGTCGCTGACAAGGTGCTCACGCCCGACGCGGCTGGCAAGACCGGCTGGTCCATCAGTGGCAAGAGCGGCGAGACACACAACCTGACCTTGCGCACGAAGTCGCCGCTGCAACTCACCCAGTCGCAGCAACTAAAGCTCGTGATCGAGCAAAATCACGGCGCTCACGCGCTCCTCGGCAAGCTGCGTGTCGTGGGGCTCAGCGGCGATGAACGAGGCTTAGCGTTCGACACCGCCACCGCTGGGCTGATTGAGATGTACCCCGAGAAGCGAGTCTACAAGAACAAAGAAAAACTGTTCGACTATTACGTCACGCAAGTGGCCCGCGATGCCGAAGTGCTGCGGTTGCGCAGCGAGATCGCGGCACTGAACAAGCAGTATCAGGCCAAGCTCACCGAAGTGCGTGTGATTGGTCAGGCCCGACTCGGTCGCGAAACGAAAGTGTTTCACCGCGGCGAATTCCTCTCGCCGACCGTTGCCGTCGAGCCGGGTGTCCCCACGGTGCTGGGCTCCGTTCGTCCGCGCGGCGCGAAGGCCGATCGCCTCGATTTGGCTCGCTGGCTTGTGTCGAAAGAGAACTCGCAAACTCCCCGCGTGGCGGTGAATCACGTCTGGAAGCATTTGTTCGGCGAAGGACTCGTGCGGTCGATGACCGACTTCGGCGTGCGGGGCGAACCGCCGACGCGGCCCGAGTTGCTCGAATGGCTGGCTCGCAGTTTCCGCGATGATGTGAAGTGGAGTCGCAAGGAGTTGATTCGCACCATCGTCAATTCGGCCACGTATCGTCAGTCGTCCACGCATCGGCCTGAGCTGCGCGAACTGGACCCGCTCAACCAGCTGCTCGCGCGGCAAAATCGCTTTCGGGTCGAAGCCGAAATCGTGCGTGACATCAGTTTGTTGGTCGCCGGCTTGCTCGTAAACAAAGTCGGCGGTCCGAGCGTGTTTCCGCCGATGCCCGAGGATTTGGCCAAGTTGAGTTACGCCAACAATTTCTCCTGGGCTAACAGCTCGGGCGACGATCGCTATCGCCGCGGCATGTATACCTTCTTCAAACGGACGATCCCGCACCCGAACCTGACCACATTCGACTGTCCCGATGCCAACGTGGCGTGTGTCTCGCGAACCGTGTCGAACACCCCGCTGCAAGCGCTCGCGCTGTTGAATAACGAGTCCCATGTGGAAGCCGCTCAGGGATTGGCCAAGCGCGTGCTGGGGTGGACTCCGGCCGGCGAACCGGTTGCGGCGCAAGGCGAGGAGTCCGACGAGAAACCCGCCAACACGGAACTCGACCGAGCACGGTTGAACTATGCCCTGCGCGTTTGCGTCGCTCGCCCGGCAGCCAAGAACGAACTGGACGCCTTGCAACGCGTGCTCACCGGCGCGCGGAAGTATTACCAATCGCACATCGTCGAGGCCGAGCAGATCGCCGGATCGGGTCGGCTCAAGGATCAGCCCGCGAGTGAGTCGGCCGCCTGGGTCGTCGCTGCGCGGGTGGTGTTGAATTTGGATGAGTTTGTGACGAGGGAGTAAGGCAGTTCTTAGTGCTTGGTGCTTCGTTCTTGGTTGAAATGCATTCGCGATCGGTCATTCCGAACTAAGCACCAAGCACTAAGAACCAAGAACATTTTTCGGATTTAACGTTATGAACCACGATCTCCACGACCTGCTAGCGCAACGTCAGACCGCCGCCTCGCGCCGGTATTTTTTGCAATCAGCCGGCTATGGTCTGGGCATGGCCGCGTTGTCGCAATTGCTCGCAGCCGATGGCGTGAGCGCCGCTCCGGCGGGATCGAAAGATAGCGGAAGCTTGCTCAATCCGCTCGCGCCGAAGCCGCCGCACTTTGCACCCAAAGCCAAGCACTGCATTTTCATCTTTCTCGAAGGTGGCCCCAGTCAGCTCGATCTGTTCGACCCCAAGCCGAAGCTCAATGAGTTGAACGGGAAACCGCTGCCCTACTCGCTCACCAAAGAAGTCCGCTTCGCTTTCATCAAGAAAGAGTCGGCCGTCCTGCTCGGCTCGCAACGCAAGTTTGCCAAGCACGGTAAAAGTGGTCAGGAACTGAGCGACTTGTTGCCGCACTTGTCGAAATGTGCCGACGATATGCTCATCGTCCGCTCGATGCACACCGACCAGTTCAACCACCATCCGGCGCAGCTCACGCTCCACTCGGGTCGCTCGTTCTTCGGCCTGCCCACGGCCGGAGCGTGGCTCAACTACGGTCTAGGGAGCGAATCGCAGGACCTGCCCGGCTATGTGGTGTTGAGCGCCGGGCGCGGCACGAGCGGCGGTGCTTCGTTGTGGCAAAGTGGCTTCTTGCCCAGCGTGTATGCGGGTGTCTTGTTCCGCAATCAAGGCGAACCGGTGCTCAATTTGACGAACCCCGCCGGACTGCCGGCCGATTTGCAACGGCTGGGGCTCGACGCCGTGCGCGAACTCAACGACACCCGCTATCAAACCGCGCACGATCCCGAGATCGCCAGCCGCATTGCGAGTTACGAGCTCGCGTTTCGCATGCAGTCGGCCGCCCCGGACTTGATCGATCTGTCGAAGGAAGACCGCCAGACGCTCGACATGTACGGCACGGAACGCGACGACCCGAAGATCAAAGCCTCGCGCGGCGGCGGACCGGGCCAGTACCAAGCCTTTGCGAAGAACTGTCTCTTGGCCAGACGGTTGGTCGAACGGGGCGTGCGCTTCGTGCAGATCAACCACGCCTCGTGGGATCATCACTCGAATCTCGATACCGAACTCACGGCCAACACCGGCATGGCCGATCAACCGGTCGCGGCGTTGATTCAAGACCTGAAGCAACGCGGGTTGCTCGACGAAACGCTCGTCGTCTGGGCCGGTGAGTTCGGCCGCACGCCGCTCGGTGAGAATCGCCAAGGTTTTGGCGCAGTGACGGGCCGGGATCATCACCCCTACGCGTTCTCGTTGTTCATGGCCGGCGGTGGTCTCAAGGGGGGCATGACTTACGGCGAGACCGACGAGATCGGTTGGTCGATTGTGAAGAATCCGGTGCACATCAACGATTGGCACGCCACGATGTTACACCTGTTTGGGCTCAATCACCTAAAGCTAACGCATCGCTTCCAAGGACTCGACGCCCGGTTGACCGGCGTCGGCGGCAAGGTCATCCACGACTGGATCGCATAGCCGCAATAGCGTCAGGCGAAACACGAGCAGCTAACGCTCAATCGCGAGTTCAAGCCAAGACTGTTGCCGCGGCTCGAATTGAAGCCGCTGAGGCAGTTCTTCGGTCGCATTCTTTGCCCAGCGGTGCATCCGCTCGGCGGATCACGAGAACTCTAACGGTCACTCGTGGCGCGGACGCGATTATGCGGAGCCGGGATCAGCCACTTTTTTTTAACGCGCTCCGGCAACGTCAGTTGCCGCAACACCTGCGACGTCGCGGCGGACTTGTTGAGCACGTAGAAATGCACGCCCGGCACGCCGGCATCGATCAAGCCTTGCACCTGATGCGTGGCGAACTCGACGCCCACGCGGAACTGATCCTCGACCGAATCGCCACACGCTTCGAGCGACGCGACCAAATCGAGCGGCAACTTCGCGCCGCACAACGAGGTGATCCGCTTGATTTGGGCCAGATTGGTGATCGGCAACACGCCGGGCACGATCGGGCAACGGATCGCCAACTGCTCGCAACGTTCGCGGAAGCGGAAGAAGTCGGCGTTGTCGTAGAACAACTGCGTCACGACGATGTCGGCTCCGGCCGCGACCTTGCGTTGCAAATTCAACAAGTCGACGTCGAGGCTCGGCGCTTCGAGATGCTTCTCGGGATAGCCCGCGACGGCGATGCCGAACTGCGGAAACTCGTTGCGGATCAGCGCCACCAATTCATTCGCATAGCGCAAGCCGCCGTCGACCGCCTTGAACTGGGTCTCGCCCTTGGGCGGATCGCCCCGCAGCGCCACGATGTTGGTCACGCCGCGCTGCCACGCCTCGGTCAAGTAGCGGCGCAGATCGTCGACGGTCGAACCGACGCAGGTCAGGTGCGAAGCGACGGGCAGATTGAACTCACGCCGCACGCGCTCGATGATGTCGAGCGTCTTGGTCTGCGTCGAGCCACCCGCGCCATAGGTGCAAGTCACCAAGCTCGGCTCGAACGCCGCGAGGTCGCGCATCTGCACGAACAACTCGGCCTCGGACGCCTCGGTCTTCGGCGGAAACAATTCAAACGACAGAGCGATCCGATCCGGTTGATAAGCTTCGCTGACTCGCATGAAAATTCGATCTCGAGGGAAAGGTTTACAACGCCAACGGTTCGCCGGCCATTTGACGCTCGTGAGACGTTAGATTGTACATGTCATAGAGCAGTTGGGTATCGCACGGTCGTTGCTGCACCTTGCGACGGGCAAACATCCGCGCCTGCGTGGCCACGAGCACCTCGGCCGGCGTCTCGGTCACTTGGCCGAACAGCCGAGCGTAGTTCGTGAAACTCGGCACATTGGTCGTGACAAAGCCGTAGACCATGCTGCACGCGCCGATCGTCTTGCCGGTGAAAATGCCGGTGTTGATCGCCGTCTTAGCGTAATCACCCACCATGCAGCCGACAAACTGCATTCCGGTGGCCACCTTCTTGCCGTGATACTCCATGTTCACTTGACCATAAGTATTCTTCAAGTCGCTATTACACGTTCCGGCCCCGAGATTGACCCAACTTCCGAGGTAGCTGTGGCCGAGGAACCCGTGATGCTGCTTGTTTGTGTACGGCTCGACGACCGAACCCTCGACCTCGCCGCCGATTTTGGTCGTATGACCGAGCGTGACGCAGTCCTTGATCGCGGCATGTTCGAGCACCCGGCCTTGCGGCCCGATGTAGATCGGACCACGCAGCAACGTGTACGGCCCGATCGTAGCGTTCTCGTCGAGCACGACCGGGCCGGCCGTGGTGTCGGTGATCACGTATTGACCGAGCTTCGCCCCCGAGGCGGCGAACACGCCGTCGGCAATTTCCTGGTACGAACCACGTTTGATCCGCAGTTGAATGTTGTCGGCAAACGCGGTCAGGTTATGACGCACCACATCGTGCGGATACTCGAACAGCGGCAGGTCGACGTTCCACGAGGGCAACTGACACGCTTCGAGAAAGAAGTTCCAATCTTGCGGACCTGCCGGCACCGCGGGGAGCGGATGATCGGTCTTCACCAGCGCTAGCACCGTGGTCGCCCCCTGTCGCGCGATCAACGGTTCGCCACGATTCCAAATCTCGCGCACCCGTTCGAGCACTGCCACGCTCGGCACCAACCGCGCGTTGACGAACAGCACCTTCTGCCGTGGCGGCGTGGCCTGCAAGTTCACGTTCCAACCGTCGGCTGCGAGCACCGCTTGCAGATGGGGACGAGTGCACAGGAACAACGACTCGTCGATCATCGCCATCAGATCGACCAGCCGATAGCTGCCGCACGAGATCAGCATCGCCGGTCGCCCGATGGTGATCGGATAGAGCTGAGGTACGACGTCGTCTTCGAACAGAATGATGGCCATGCTGGCACGATAGGCCGGACGCGTCGCTCGGGTCAACGGCAACTTCGCGGGGATGAGATGACTACAACCCTTCTCCCTCTGGGAGAAGGTGTCGAGCGCAGCGAGACGGATGAGGGCTGTGGCAGCTTCAGAGGACCCTCATCCGGCCTTCGGCCACCTTCTCCCGGCGGGAGAAGGGTTCTGCTGACGGCACAACAGTCCCGCGCCATCACGTAGAGCATGCTGGATACTATCACTGCTACGGGTCGAAACCCATCTACGAGCCACAACCTCAGCGGGGGCTGGCTCTTCCCGCGAGAACGGGCGACCTGAGCAAAAAATCTCGCGACGTTATATCCGTTAAAGTTGATCTATCTTAACGCCGAAAACAGGGCTGCGTCGGTTCATCGCTCGTCGTTTGATGGTGAGGCCGGTTTCTCGTGTGTGCCATGTCCACGTCTTCGTGGACATGCATTCTCGCGGGAAACATGCCCACGCGGACGTGGGCATGACACCCAGATCGTTCGCAACGACCTCGCAATCCTCTGCTAGCACGCTCGGCTCTGATTGTGACTCGCATCCATCTTACCTCACTTCATCGACGGCTTCTGTCGCCGAGCATCCTGGCGGTGCTCATGCTGGCGGCGCTATCGGGCTGTGCGCGGGACTTTTGGCGCCGCCAGGCCGACCGCGATGCGTGTCGCTTAATCCAAGAAAAGGCACCGGGCCCGTCGTGGCCGATGCCCGATGTGCGAGTTTACACGCCGCAAGCCTCGCGGATGTACGACCCGACCAATCCCGATCACCCGGCCATGCCGCCCGATGATCCGTTGTCGCACAAGCTGATGCACTGCGTTGATGGCAAGAAGGGGTATCCACGCTGGCATCAGAACGGCGATCTGTCGCAGGTCGATGCCGAATGTTGGCGGCGTTATCTGCCGTACAACGACAAGGGCGAAGTCGTGCTCGATCGCGACGCGGCCGTGCAGATCGCGCTGCTCAACTCGCGGACGTATCAAACCGAAGTCGAAGACCTGTATCTCTCGGCGATCGACGTGTCGTTCGAGCGCTTTCGATTCGATGCGCAGTTCTTCGCCGGCACCGGTACCTTCTTTACAGCCGACGGTCCCGAGCGACCCGGTGCGGGTGGCAACTCGTCGAGCATCCTGCGCACCGACACCACGGCCCGGGTGCAAAAGCTCAACGCCTTCGGTGGCGAAACCGTCGTGGGCCTAGCCAACTCGTTGATCTGGCAATTCTCGGGCAACAATTCCGAGACAGCCTTCACGATTCTCGACTTCAGCATGGTGCAACCGTTGCTGCGGTTCGGCGGTCGCGCGCGGATCCTCGAACAACTCACGCTCAGCGAACGGACGCTGCTGGCCAACGTGCGGCAGATGGAGCAGTTCCGCCAAGCCTTTTATACCGAAGTGGTCATCGGTCACAACGCGGGCGATGGTCCCGCTCGACGCGTCGGCATCGCGGGCGTCGGCGCGGGGGGCTTTGGTGTCACGGGCAACGCGGGTGGCGGTGCCGTGGGCGGCTTTATCGGGCTGTTGCAAACCGACCAACAGATTCGCAATCAGCGTTTCAATGTGACCGGCTTGCGTGACAGCGTGGCTCAACTGCGGGCTCTGTACGAAGCTGGCCGAATTCCCAACTTGTTGCAAGTCGAGCAGGCCCGGCAGGCGCTCAACAGTGCCCAAAGCAGTTTGCTCGTGGCGCGAGCCGGTTACGAACAACGGCTCGACGCGTACAAGATTCAACTCGGTGTGCCGCCCGATCTGCCCATCGTCATCAAGGACGAATATCTCGATCGCTTCCGGCTCATCGACGACGAGATCACGAACTTACAGGACGAGGCGAACGATCGGCTCGAAGTGGTCCGGGCAGCTCGCAAAGAGTCGCAAGAAATCGCTGCGCAAGATCAAGCAGCCGCCAACCAAGCTCCGCGGGCTCCGCAAGCGCCGGCACCTGCTCCCATGCCGGTCCAAGAGCTGACCGATGAACAATTATTGGAGATGGTCAACTCGGCGCTGGAATTGCGCCCCCGGGTTGAGGAAGAATATGAAGTCGCGCGATCGGAACACGAGCGTCTGTTGCCGCAACTCGACGATCGCCGCGAACAACTCGGCGCGCTCCGCGATCGTGACGAGGTCAAACGTGGCGATATCGATCGCGACACGTTCAACCCCGCGGCGCTCGACGAACGAGTTGCGCGGCGGGCCGACAACTTGCGGCGCATCGCACATGATCTCGAACTGGTGTGGACAGCCTTGGACCAATTGCAGACGGACATCGCCAACCCGCACATGAAGAACGACGACCTGCGGCAGAAAATCGAACTGCAACTCACCGATCTGTCGGGCCTGCTGCTCGAACTGTCGCTCGCGCAGGCCGGCAGCCGGCTCGAGTCGATCACGCTCACGCCGGTTAAACTCGACGCTCCGCAGGCGCTCGAAATCGCGCGGCAGAATCGTCGCGATTGGATGAACGCCCGAGCGGCGCTGGTCGATGCCTGGCGACGGATCGAGTTCGATGCGAATGCGTTGAAGAGTGATTTGAATCTGACGTTCAGCGGCGATCTGCAAACCGTCGACGATCATCCGTTTCGCTTCCGTGGCAGCACGGGCAGGTTGCGCGTCGGTGTGCAATTCGACTCGCCGCTGACCCGCATGGTCGAACGCAATGCGTATCGCGAAACGCTCATCAACTATCAACGCGCCCGCCGCAACTACATGTTGTTCGAGGACCGCATCAATCAAAGCCTGCGAAACATTCTGCGGATCATCCAGATGTTCACGCTGAACTTCGAGATGAGCCGAGCCGGCGTGATCGTGGCAGTCAAGCAGGTCGACCTCGCCCGGGAAAAGCTCCGCGAGCCGCCGAAGAACGCCGCCGCCGTCGCGCTGTCGCCGACGTCGGCCCGTGACTTGGTGTCTGCGTTGAGCGACTTGCTGCGAGCCCAAAACGACTTCTTGGGTGTTTGGGTAAATTACGAAGCTTTGCGGATGAGCCTCGATTTGGAGATGGGGACCATGCAGCTCGACGAGCGTGGCATGTGGATAGACCCGGGCATAATCGACGGCAACTGGGGTTTCTCGAACGAGGCGTGCCAAGACCGGCTCGACGAGCCGTGGCGCGATTTCGAGCTGCCCGAGGAGATCATGCCGCTGGAGAGCTTACCCCCCGCTAGTGAAGGGGAGTTGCCCGCTCCGTTGCCTCAGCCGCGGCTAAATTCGCCCACGATGAGCGAATAAATGGTCGGGTGAGCGCATCCGTATTGCTGGCGTGATCTAACGCAAGTATCGAGGCTACCACAACTTACGAGGGGGTCGCCCCGGCATCGACTGCGGTTTATCATTCTGCCAGAGAGTGTGTACAATGTCGGAGGTCTCAGAGCATCCCCGAGATCTGCCGGTCGTCGAGTCAGGAGAGCTCGTCGGCTTACAACGGCCCACAGAGAGATCGTGAACCTACCAGCTGATTGATTCGTCGATCTTGGCTTGCAGCATGAACCGCCTCACGGTTCAGGACACAACCGCCAGCGAGCCGCCAACCTACCACGATCGACGACCATCGCCACGTCCCACCCCTAGCCAATCTGTCCACCGACGATGCATCGACGCCCGGTTGCCGTGTGACCCCCACGGTGCCACGAGCAGTCGTCGCGTGACACAGAGCAGCCCCGAGAATCCTATGACGGAAGCTACCACCCCTCCCGTCGCGACACGTCCGGCACGAAGTCGACGCTCGCGATGGTTTGTGTTGGTCTTGATGGCCCTGCTAGCAGGCGGCGGTTACCTTGGCTACAAGCACCTCTGGGCCGACGACGCCAGCGAGGGCGGCAGTCATTTTCTGACCGCCGAGGTCAAACGCGACGTGTTCGTGCACGAAGTGGTGGAACGGGGCGACGTCGATAGCTCAAGCAATGTCGAAGTCCGTTGCGAAGTTCGTTCGCGGCAGCAGAGCGGCACCTCGATCTTGGAAATCGTTCCCGAGGGAACGCACGTCAACGAAGGGGATTTTCTCGTTCGGCTCGACGATTCGAATCTGCAAAACGAGCTGATTCTGCAACAGATTTCGGTGCAGAACTCGGACGCCGCGGTGATTCAGGCCCAAACCACGGTCGAAACGGCCGAGTTGGCCCGACAGGAATACGAGAACGGCACATATAAGCAAGAAGTCGAGGAAGTGCAGAGCTTGGTGTTCGTGGCCGAAGAGAATCTTCGCCGGGCCGAGGAGTATTATCGCTACAGTCTGCGGTTGGCCGCGAAGGGGTACGTGACCAGCATTCAGCTCGAGGCCGACAAGTTCGCGGTCGAGAAGGCAAAGAAGGATCTCGACGTCGCCAAGACCAAGCAAGACGTGCTCGTGAACTTCACCAAGGAGCGCACGCTCAAGCGGCTCGACGCTGATATCTTGGCAGCCAAAGCCAAGCTCCGCGCCGCGCAGGAGAGTCATCAGCTCGAAGTCGCGCAGCTTGAACAGATCAAAGAACAGATCACGAAGTGCGTGGTCCGGGCACCGACCAAGGGGCAGGTGGTCTATGCCAACGACGCGTATCGTTCGAGCGAACCGTTGATCGAAGAAGGTCGGCTGGTGCGCGAACGGCAAACGATGATCCGGCTGCCGAATCCGGACAAGATGCAAGTCGTGGCGAAGATCAACGAATCGCGAATCGATCTCGTGCATGAGAAGATGGATGCCGTGATCCGCATCGATGCGTTGCCGGGCGTCGAGCTGCGCGGCACGGTGCGCAAGGTCAGCGAGTATCCGATGCCGACCTCGTCGTACACGTCGCACTTGAAAAACTACGCGACGATGATCGAGATCTCGAATCCGCCGCCGGACTTGCGGCCGGGCATGACCGCGCAGGTGGCCGTGCAGGTCGAGCAGCTCGAAAATGTGCTGCAAGTGCCGATTCAAGCGGTCGTCGAAAAGGGTGGCCGACATTTCTGCTTGCAGACGCGTGACGGCGAGCACTTCGAGCCGTGCGAAGTCGCGGTCGGTTCGAACAATCACAAGTTCATCGTGGTCGAGCACGGCCTGGATGAGCAGGTGCAAGTCGCGATGACGCCCAAGCAATACTTCGACGATGCCGATTGGACCGCACTGCTGGCTCAACGACCCGCCTGGAAAGATCAAGTCGAGGCGATTGCCGCCAAGAAAGCCGCCTCGGGCGATGGCAAGCGTGTCGTGGTTCGCAAGGTGCCGGTGAGCGACGATGCGGCGGATCATCAATCGGCCGCGGCTCGGTAAGCGCTCGCCTAGCGAGTTGAGGCCCGACCATGATGCTCTTTCGCGCTCTGACGTGGCAGATCGGAATCAAGAATTTCGTCCTGCATCCGATGCGCTCGCTGCTCACCGTGTTGGGCATCTTCATCGGCGTGGCCAGCGTCATCTGGCTGCTCGCGATCGGCGAGGGGATCAGCGTCAAAGCCCAAGATCAGATCGCCGGTCTTGGCGCGGATAACATCATCATCCGCTCGGTCGAGCCAGCCCAACAAGCGTCGATTAGCAATTACGGCATCGCATCGTATGGCGTGACGCGGCTCGACTTTGAACGCTTGAAAGAGACGCTCCCCACGGTCGTCGCCACGACGCCGATTCGTGAGCTGTCGCGCGAGTTTCGCTTCTCCGATCGCAACGTCAGCGGGCGACTCGTCGGCTGCACGCCCGACTATCTTTCGCTCAATCGCTTGGACATCCGCGAGGGGCGCTTTCTGACCGACGCCGATCAGCGCGACAAGGCCAACGTTTGCGTGCTGGGGGCCGAGGTGGCGCAGGTGCTGTTTCCGTACGAAGATCCGCTCGGTCGGTCGATTCACGTCGAGCAAGATTACTACGTCGTGGTCGGTGTGATGCAATCGCGCACCCCCTCGGCCGGGATCGGCGGTTCGCTCGCGGCTCAGGACTTTTCGCTCGACGTGTATGTGCCGATTCGTACGCTCTGGCAGCGGATTGGCGACATGATCGTCACCCGTCGCGGCGGCAGTCGCGTTTCGGAACAAATCGAGTTGAGTCAGATCACGCTCAAAGTTCGCTCGACCGACGAAGTGCTGGGCACCTCCGAGGCGATTCGCAACACGCTCGCCAAATACCACCCGCGCGAAGACTACGCGATCGTCGTGCCGCTCGAATTGCTCGAACAAGCACGACGCACGAAGATCATGTTCATGGTCATGATGGGGCTCGTTGCGGCGATCTCGCTCGTGGTGGGTGGCATTGGCATCATGAACATCATGCTGGCCACGGTGACCGAACGGACCCGCGAGATCGGCATCCGCCGCGCCCTCGGCGCGAAACGAGCCGACATCGTCGCGCAGTTCTTGGCCGAGACCGTGCTGATGTCGGTCGCCGGTGGTTTGACCGGCATTATCGGCGGGCTGACGTGCCGGCCGATTGTCGAAGGCCTGCGGGCGTTCGTCGGTTGGGCACTGCCCGAGTTGCTCGCCGGAGCGCCGGACGTGGTACACAGCGTGACGCCGATCGTCGTACCCTGGTCGATCCCGTTGGCGTTCGGCATCTCGGTGGTCGTGGGCGTGATGTTCGGTCTGTATCCCGCGCGTCGGGCCGCGGCGATGAACCCGATCGAAGCGTTACGGTATGTAGCGTAGAATCGCTGATGAGTGCTTGGTTCGTAGTGCTTGGTGCTTCGTTGGGGAGAGCTTGTGTCGAAGAGCACGCCTCGCAGCTCGCTTGCGGTTTCGCGCCTTCACCGTCTCCGCCACACGATCGGCAACCCCCCCAGCACCACACCCACCAGCAACCCCGCGCCGTGGGCCCAATTCGCGACGCCGCTCGCCGGATTCAACATGCTCATCACCAGCCACAGCATCGCGATGAACATGCCGCTCGGTCCCAGATAGAGCCACATCACGCCGGCATAGCGATACTGCACCCAGGCATAGCCGATCAACGCGTAGACCACGCCCGACATGCCACCGAAGCTCGGATCCTGGAAGTAATACTGAGCGAAGTTCGAGAGCACCGCGGCGATCAAGACGAACGCGATGTACTTGCCCGTCCCCAAGAGCGACTCGGTGCGACGCCCCAGATCATACATCCACAGCATGTTGAACAGCAGATGGATGACGCCAAAGTGCAAAAAGATCGGCGTGACGAGCCGCCAGAACTCGCCGGCCCGCAGATGATCGGCGAGCGACCAACGATAGAGGCCGGGGCCAACCTCGTGAAGCTCGGCCATGAACAGCGCGTCGGGGGGCGTGCTGCCGAAGCCGCTTTGCATCGCGACAAAGACACTAACGCCGATCAACACCCAGGTCACCGGCGTGTTGCCCGCGACGGTGCCTCCCCAGCGATTGCGCAGCTCGACCTGATTGCGCCGCGCGGCACGATCGCGTTGCGCTTCGGTGCGGCGTAGCTGATTGGCCTCGGCGGTTGCCTGTTGATACCGTGCCGCGCCGGGCTCGGCCTGAAACGCCGCGAACTCGCGCCGCGCTTCGTCGAGCTGTTCCTCCTGCCGCACCCAGACGGCCCAGGCGTCGCCGTCGGGGTCGACCTTCGTGCTGATGCCGAGAGTCAACAGAAAATCGGCCAGCTTGTGAGCCGTGGCTTGGTCCGGAAGTTTGCCAAGTTGTCGCATGAGCGCCGCAATCCGCAACGAAGGCGAGCGAGGCGAAACGGCCTCAGCGTTCGGACCGGCTACTGATCGAGTCCCTTGTCCTTCAGGTCGTTGAACTTGCTGATCGGATCGTTCTTGTCGTCCGGCTTCTTGTCGCCGGCGGGAGCGTCCTTCTTCTTGATCACGTCCTTGGTCGTGACGTGAATCTTGCGATAGACCGAGTCGCCGATGATGTAGTACCACGTCGAGAAGCGTCGATTCAGTTCTTCGACACGCTTCTTGCCAGCTTCGAGCTTGGCGTCGTACTCGTCTTGCAGCCGCTTGTTCTCATCGCGGATCGCTTTGAGCTCGGCTTCTTGACGCTGCTTGGCCTCGTCGGCCGCTTTGTCGTCAGCCTTCGGAGCCTCGGCGGGCTTGGCATCGGTCTTGGTTTCGGTCTTCGGAGTATCGGTCTTCGGAGTATCGGTCTTCGGTTGCTCCTTGGCCGGTTCGGTCTTGGCGGGGGTGGCGGCTTTGTCGTCCTTGGCCGGGGCCGCTTTCGTGTCCTTCGCGTCCTTGGTCACGTCGTCGAACAAGTTGAACGCGCCCGAACCGCCACCTTCCTTCTTCTCGGGCGTCTTGGCGTCGGACTTCGGAGCTTCCTTCTTAGGAGCGTCCGTCTTCGGCGCGTCGGTCTTCGCCGGTTGTTTCGCTTCGGTCTTCGGAGCTTCGGTCTTCGCCGGAGCGGTTTTCGCCGGTTCCGTCTTTGCGGGCGCGGCCTTGGTCTCGGTCTTCGGAGCATCCGTCTTAGCCGGCTCAGTCTTCGCCGGTTCAGGTTTCTTCTCCCCCTCGGGCTTCTTCTCGTCGGCGGGCTTCGTGCCGGGGCCTTCGCTCTTGATCACCGGAGCGGCTTGAGCGCCGGGCGTGCCGGGCTCGGGCTTCAACGCCGGCTTGGGAATCAGGTCGGGGTTGAATCGGGCCGACACCATGATGAATCGATCGACGCCACCTTCCTTCGCGTCGGCCGGCTTCTTCTCATCGTCCTTCTTCTCCTCGTTCGTTTCGCTGCTCTTGCCCGCGATCTGACCAAACCGCAGCACATACTCGACGCCATCGTTCATCGCACAAATCACTTCACCCTCGTTCGAGACGAGCTCAAGCTTCTTCGTGCCGTCGGGACCGGTGACTTGGGCGGGGAAGAACCCGCGTTGCATCAGGTTCTGCACCTTCTCGCGGTCCGCTTTCAGGTCGTCGCTCACCGCCAAGTCGGCGGCCAAACCCTTCGGCTTCCGCTCGACATCGACGATCTTTAGATCATCAAGGGCGTTCTTCATGTCGTTGAGCTTGGCCGAGTCGAGCTCTTGCTCGGGGGTGAGCTTCACGACCTCGAAACCTTGCTTGCCAACCTCTTTGAGCTCGTCGAGGCTCCACTTCGATTCCTTGCTATCGAAGCGGACCTTGTACTCACCACGATAACTGAGCGCTCCGCGCAGTTCGTCGACCGAGTAGTCCTTGACGGTCAGCCGTTGAATGTCGAGCGCGTTGAGCTTGAGCAGGTCGGTCTCGATCCATTCGTGGAACTTGGTCGTCAGCTTGCTGACGTCGACCTTGCAGGTGTAGACCTCATCGCGGCCTGGGAGACGGACGAAGCGGATGCCCGCCTGCGTGGGGTCTTCCTTGCCGATGATCAAATCGACCAGCGTGTTGTCGCCCGACTCGCTGAGCTTGACGTGCTTGCCCACGCCTTTGACGCCGACGGACAGGTTCTTGGTGTCGGTCGGATCGATGACGCCGTACACGCTATGTTCGTCCTTGCGATCGGTGACCTTCGACAGCCGCTCGAGACCCACGAGCTCGGCGGTGGCGAGCGCGAGTTGCCGATTGGCGTCGGCCGGGTAGTTGTCTTGCGAGGGGATCGACCACAGACCGTCGACCACCGCCGCCTTGAAGGGTTTGATGGTCGCTTGGTCTTCGTCAAAGTCGGTGATCTCGAACGCCTTGACCGCGAGCGGATCGGTGAACTTCTCGAACAGCGGACCCTTGGCGAAGTCTGGAGGAGTGATTGTCGAACCCGGGCGAGTCAACACCGTGATTCCCAACAGCACCAGCGCCGTGACGACCAAGCTC
>JAEUIL010000936.1 GCA_016794255.1 Planctomycetaceae bacterium
GTCACGAGTCGATCGAGCTCGAGGCTCGCTTGCGGTTTCGCGCTGTCACAAACCACTAACCACCAAACACAACTTCGTCAGGAGCAATCATGAGTAAGAAGAAAGAGAAACACAGACCTCGATCGCGGCCGGAAGTCGATACGGCGAAGACGAGCGAGATGGCGACCATGGCTTGGATGCTGACGACGCTCACGACGTTTGTCTGCGTCGCGATCATGGCGGGGAGTCGCGCTTATGTCATTTGGGTCGATCCCGAGGCAGCCAGCTTGGCGATTCTCTCGGGCCTGCTGCTGTTTGCGTCGCTCGTGCTCGGCGTGCTGGCCTTGGGGCTCGAACTGGTCGTGTTACGCATTCGTAAGCCGGCGCCGCCCCGGCCGGTGCTTTTCGGCTCGACCGTGATCGCCCTGCTGCCGATGGTGGCGGCGTTGATCGTGTTTTTGCGGCAATAGTGCGTTGTGCCGGGGGCGGAAATGCGGGGCAGGCCCTTTCGCGCGGCTGTAAATTGTGCTAGGAAAACGTGTCTGGTTTGACCAGTCCGTCACTTCTATCCGCGCGATCTGCCCGTTATGGACCATCTCGAACTGCTCCGCGAACTGCATCAGAAAAACGATTCCAAGATTGTCATGCTGGTTGCCGATGGCTTGGGGGGCTTGCCACTCGAGCCGGGCGGGATGACCGAACTCGAAACCGCCAAGACGCCGCAACTCGACGCCTTGGCCAAGCGTGGCGTGCTCGGCGGCAGTATTCCAGTCAAGCCGGGCATCACGCCGGGCAGCGGTCCCGGTCACCTCGGGTTGTTCGGCTATGACCCGTTGCAGTTCATCATTGGTCGCGGTGCGCTCGAAGCAACCGGCATTGGTTTCGAGCTAGGGCCGAACGACGTGGCGATTCGCGCCAACTTCTGCACGCTCGATGCAGCTGGCAACATCACCGATCGCCGCGCGGGACGTATCAGCAGTGAGGAAAGTGCTCCGCTCGCGATTCGTTTGCGGCAGGTCAAGATTCCGGGCGTGGAAGTGTTTGTCGAACCAGTCAAGGAGCATCGGTTTGTCGTCGTGCTGCGTGCACCGGGTCTCGGTGGTCATGTTGCCGATACCGATCCGCAACGCACGGGCGTGCCCCCCTTGCAGCCGACGGCGACCAAGCCTGACAGCGAGAAGACTGCTCAAGTCGCGGCCGAGTTTGTCAAACAGGCCAACGTGCTGCTCAAAGATGAGAAGAAAGCCAACGGCATGACGCTGCGTGGCTTCTCGGCCAAGCCGAACTTGCCGAGCTACGAGCAAGTGTACGGCCTGAAGGCGGCGGCGATCGCGGTCTATCCGATGTACAAGGGCCTGGCACGGCTGGTGGGCATGGAGATCGTCGGCAAGGCGCAGACGCTGGCCGAGCAGATCGACGTGCTCGAGCAAAACTGGGCCAAATACGACTTCTTCTTCATTCACTTCAAGTACACCGACAGCACCGGCGAAGATGGCAACTTCGCCGCGAAAGTGCAGCGGATCGAAGAACTCGACGGCGTGATGTCGCGCATCACCAAGCTGCAGCCGACGGTGTTGATCGTCACCGGCGACCACAGCACGCCGAGCTTCTTGAAGAGCCACAGCTGGCATCCGGTGCCGACGTTGTTGGTCTCGGATTGCTGCCGTAGCGACGAAAGCCAAGCGTTCGGCGAACGCGACTGTGTCCGCGGCGGTCTCGGTCAGTTTGAAGCCAAGTATCTGATGACGCTGGCTTTGGCCAACGCCGGACGACTGGGCAAGTTTGGAGCGTAGTAGAGAGAGTGGTTGGTGGTTAGTGATTGGTGGTTAGAACGTATCTGCTGCTGTCACCCGTCACTCACCTTCTACTGATCACTCTTCACCAACCACTAATCACCACCCACCAACCACTTCCTCCCATGAAAACCAACCCCGTCAAACGTAAACTTGCGGCCGGTCAACCGTGCTTCGGCACTTGGTTGTCGCTCGGCGATCTGTATGCCACGCGGACCATCGCTCGCGCTGGCTTCGATTGGCTGACGCTCGACATCGAACATTCGCCGATCGACTGGTCGGCCGCGGCCATGTGCTTTGCCGCGATCGCCGAGGCGGGCTGCGTCCCCTTGGCCCGCGTGCCTGAGGGGAATCATCATTACATCAAACGCGCGCTCGATGGCGGCGCGTGGGGCATCGTGGTGCCGATGGTCGACACGGTCGAGCAGGCCCGGGTGGCGGTGCGAGCGGCCAAGTATCCGCCGGTCGGCAATCGCAGCTTGGGTGGCGGCATGCACTCGATGAACTTCGACGCCTCGCCCGCCGACTACTTCAAGCATGCCAACGACGAGATCCTGGTCGTGCTGCAAACCGAAAGCCCGACGGGCATCAAGAACGCCGAAGAGATTTACTCGCTGCCGGGCGTCGACGCCATTTTCGTGGGCCCGGTCGATCTGCGAGCCAACATGCGATCGGCTGACGGCACCGACGCGAGTGACGCCGAGTTCGAAGCAGGCCTCGCCGAGATCGTGCGTGTGGGGAAGAAAGTCGGCACGCCGACCGGCATGCACACGATGGATCCCAAGACCGCGCTGATGCGAGCCGAGCAAGGCATGCAGTTCATCGCGATTGGCAGCGAGCTGCGGTTCATGACCCAAAAGGCTCAAGAGGTGCTCAAAGCCGTGCAGCCCGACGGTTCGCAGAAGGAACTGGCCCGCTACTAAGCGACCTTGCTAACCAGCGACGCTCTTGGTCGCCCATGAAAAAACGCAAGCCACCGGAGGAAGCGAATCCTCCGGTGGCTTGTTTGTTGATAGCGGCTGCTATTCGTGCTGAATCGCGCGGTCGTTAGACAAACCGCGTCAGACCCGGCAGTGCGACCGGCGGCGTCTCGAGCTTGCCGAACTCGTACTTGGCCGGAGTGAGATCCTCGGTCGAGTTCATGGCCTGTTCCCAAGTGATCACTTGGCCGGTGTAGGTCGCCATGCGGCCCATGATCGCCAGTAAGGTGCTCGTCGCTTGATAGCCGCCGTTGTTGATCGGCTTGCCGGAACGAATGCCCGCGAACAGCTCGTTGTGTTCGTTCTGGTACATGTTCCCCTTCGGGCCGCGGAACTTCCAGGTCGTTTCGCCCTTGATGTCGGTGATCGAATCGCTCGGCAGGACCTTGGCGACACCTTTCTCGCCATAGATCGTGTCGGAGACGTCGATCGTGCAACCCGCACCCTGACGAGTGAAGGCGAACAATCGTGTGCCGTTGGCATATTCGTAGATCACGGCATGATGATCGAAGATGTGACCGTACTCGGTGCCGGTGCGCACTTGTCGTCCGCCCACGCCCCAGGCCTTAACCGGCGGTTCGTCGTGCATGATCCACGCCGCTTTGTCGAGACTGTGCACGTGCTGTTCGACGTTATGATCGCCCGAGAGCCACGTAAAGTAGAGCCAGTTGCGCATTTGCCATTCCATGTCGCTCCACTCGGGCTTGCGTTGGTGCATCCACAGCGAACCGGTCAGATAGTTGACGTTCATGGCCGTGATGCGACCGATATCGCCGTCGTGAATCCGGGCGATCGTCTCACGCTTGCCCGCGTCGTAACGCCAGCACAAGCCCGAGACCAGCGACAGGCCTTTCTTCTTGGCCTCTTCGGCCGCGGCCAGACAGCGTCGCACGCCGGGAGCGTCGACCGCCACGGGCTTCTCGGCGAAAATATGTTTCCCTTTGGCGACGGCATACTCGAGCTGGGCCGGACGGAAGTGCGGAGGCGAGCAGAGCAGCACGACATCGACACCGCTATCGATCACTTGCTTGTAGGCATCGAAGCCGGTGAAGCAGTTCTCGGGCGTGACGGCGATTTTGTCGGCAATGTTGGTTTGCTTCTTGAGATTGTCGAGGCTGGCGTCGAGTCGGTCCTTGAACGCGTCGCCCATCGCGACGAGCTTGACGTTCTTGTCGGCATTGAGCGCTTGAGCGGCAGCGCCGGTGCCGCGACCACCGCAGCCGACGAGGCCGACTTTGAGTACATCGTCACCCGCGGCATGGACTCGAGGTGGTTGAATCAACCCCGCCGCCATCGCGCCCCCGACGACGACACCCGAGGTGTGCAGGAACGAACGACGCGAAGGGAGAGCCAGATCGGACTGAGTCGGGCGATGCGCCATGACCAACTCCTCACAAAAGAAAGGGGAATACGGCGGGGATTTTTGTAGGGGCAGGATTCGCAACAGGCGGCAGCGTGAAGGTCGCGTGGCGAACAGGTTCCCAGCATATCACGTGGCCGCAGGTGGAGCGAGCGAGCTTGACTATGATACTATTCGGCAGTACTATTAAAACAATGAGTGGGCACGACAAGACGCTCCGCGCCATCTTCTCCGACCCAGTTCGGGCGGGCATCAAGTGGCGCGACATCGAGTCGTTGCTCGTCAGCTTTGGTGCCGAGATCACTGAAGGAGAAGGTTCGCGGATTCGAGTCGCGCTCCATGGTGTGAAAGCCGTGTTCCATCGTCCCCATCCCACGCCCGATACCGATAAAGGGGCCGTTCGCTCGGTGCGACGTTTCCTGCAAGCCACTGGAATTCAGCCATGACCGTTTCTCTGAAAGAAACCGCGACATATACCTCGGGACCTTACAAGGGTTATCACGGTCACGCCGTTTACGATGGCGAGGCCGGGGTGTTTCACGGCGAGGTGTTGGGAACGACCGACGTAATCACGTTTCAAGGTCAGACGGTCGAGGAACTCCGCACGGCCTTTCGAGAATCGGTCGACGATTACCTGAAGTTCTGCAAAGCGCGTGGCGAATCGCCGCAGAAGCCGTTCTCCGGCAAGTTTGTCGTGCGGCTCACTCCCGAAAACCACCGCAAACTGGCTTCGATTGCCAAGACGCGTGACAAGAGCTTGAACTCGGTGGTGAGCGAGTTCCTCGAACGGGCTGTGCAAGAGTTGGAAGCAACCGCAGGCGAAACGCCCAAGGCTCCGCGCCGACGCGAGAAGAACTCGCGGACGTAACCGAAGCTGCGCACGGTCGCAATTTTCCAACTCACTTCACCACAAAGTTCACCATCTTCCCCTTCACCACGATCGTCTTCACGATCGTCTTGCCGACAAGTTGCTCGGCGATCTTGGGATCGGCTTTCGCGGCGGCTTCGAGATCGGCCTCGCTCGCTTCGGCGGGCACGACGATCCGGCCACGCAACTTGCCAAGGATCTGCACGGGGATCTCGATGCTCGACTCCTTGATCGCCGCTTCGTCGTAGCTAGGCCAGGGCTCGTAGGCCAACGACTGCTTTTGGCCGAGCAGTTGCCACAGCTCTTCGCATAAGTGCGGAGCAAACGGCGAGAGAATGTGAACCAACCGCAACATCGCGACTTTCGGGCGAGCTTCGACCTTGAGGAAGTAGTTCGTGAACTCCATCATCTTGGCGATCGCCGTGTTGAACGAAAGCCGTTCGATATCGAGCGTCACCTCTTTAATCGTGCGATGCAACACGCGGTTCTGTTCTTCATTCGGCGCAATGTCTTGAACCGCGGCGTTCAGTTCGTTCTCCTCCGCCCGATCGTTGACGATCATGCGCCACACGCGGTCCAAAAAGCCGCGCACGCCGTTGACCCCTTCCATGCTCCAGGGCTTCGTCGCTTCCAACGGGCCCATGAACATCTCGTACAATCGCAGCGCATCCGCGCCGTACTCTTTCACCACCAGGTCGGGATTCACCACGTTGCCGCGGCTCTTGGACATCTTGTTGGCTTTGCTATCGACGCGAATCGACGGCAGATCGGCGAGCACGAACACGTCGCCCTGTTTGGTCGTTTGTTGCGGCTGAAGTTTGACGGGCGTCACTTCTTCGCCGGTCTCTTTGACGACAAATTTGCGACCTTCGAGCTCTTGCACCGCGGCCGAGCTGATCCACGAATGATCGGCCCGTTGGAAGCCGGTGAACTCGACTTCGCCGAGGATCATGCCTTGATTGACGAGTCGCTGGAACGGCTCGACCATCGAGACATGTCCCCGGTCGTACAACACCTTGTGCCAGAACCGCGCGTACAGCAAGTGCAGTACCGCGTGCTCGGCCCCGCCGATGTACAGATCGACCGGCATCCACGCCTTTTCCAACTCGGGATC
>JAEUIL010000941.1 GCA_016794255.1 Planctomycetaceae bacterium
GCTTCGCGATCAAGTCGGCGACCGCCATCGATCCGCAACGGAGCACGTCCGCCGACGGCGTCGCGCACCGCTTGGGCAACCATGGCGTCGTGGCTGCACTGCCCGGCTGCGGTGATAATCAAAGTGCGATAACCCTGCACGGACAACTCACGCGCGAAGCGAGCGGTCCCCTCGGGCGAGTCGACTGGCAATCGCGCGGCGACGGGGATTCGCGGACGGTAGAGCCCACCCCAGAGCCGAAACAACGGCTGCTTGAGCTGCCGACCGATCGCGTCCCAGCAGGCCATTTCGATCGCCGAGCGGAGCGGTGAACTCGCGAGCACATCGAGCGTGAGCAACTCTTCGAGATCGAACAAGCTGCGATCGGCGAGCAACGGCAGCACCAGATCGCGCCGCGCCACCAACTCGCTGACGCGCCAGATGGCGGTTGATTCGCCCCAACCTTCGACGCCGGTGTCGGTGAGCAAACGCACGATCAACGATCGCACCGCTGGCCCCTGTCGCGACGGAGCTTCGACCAGCGCAAACTCAAGATCCGCGATGTACATCGCTAGTCTCGGGCAACACGCCAAGAGCGGTGGGAGTGACGAGACTGTCGGCCGAGCGCCGCTCGCGTGGCAGCATTGTCACGGCCGAGCGCAACTCCCGCGGCAACGGGAAGTGCACTTCTTCCTCACGCACGCTACGATGCTCGATCGTGGCGTTGAACTTCCGCTGCAAGAACGACAGACAATCTTGCACGACGAGCTCCGGCGCACTGGCCCCGGCCGTGACGAGTACCGTTTCGTCCCCTTTGAACCACGCCAGATCAATGTCCTTGGCACCGTCAATCAGGTACGCCCGCACGTTGTTCTCGCGCGACAACTCGGCCAACCGCTGGCTGTTCGAGCTGTTCTGACTGCCGAGCACGAGCACGACTTGCGCCTCGGCCGAGAGCAATTTGACCGCTTCTTGACGATTCTGCGTGGCATAGCAGATATCTTCGGTCGGCGGACCTTTAATGTCGGGAAACTTGGCCCGCAGACACGCGATGATGCGGTTCGCATCGTCGACCGAGAGCGTAGTTTGCGTCAGATACGCGAGCCGTTGCGGATCACGCACTTCCAACCGCGCCACATCGTCGGGCGACTCGACCAGTACTATCGCCTCGGGTGCCTCGCCCATGGTTCCTACGACTTCGTCATGCCCGTCGTGACCGATGAGTACGATGGTGTAACCTTGCTTGGCATAGCGAATCGCCTCGAGATGCACTTTCGTCACCAGAGGGCAAGTCGCGTCGATCGTCCTGAGTTGCCGCGAGGCGCTGATCTGCCGCACCTCGGGCGACACGCCGTGGGCCGAGTACAACAGGTACGACCCGTGGGGAACTTCTTCCAGGCGGTCGACGAACACCGCACCCTTGTGGCGGAAATGCTCGACGACATATTGGTTGTGCACGATCTCGTGGTAGACGTAAATCGGCGTGCCGTAGAGTTGGATGGCCAACTCGAGGCTTTCGATCGCCATGTTGACGCCGGCACAAAATCCGCGGGGATTGGCGAGGATGATCCGCATTGCATTTGTCTCGGGGTGAGTGAACCATCATAATGGCGTTTCCCCTCCAGAACCGCAATCCTACCGCCGTTTGTAACGCCGGAAGTGCCAAGTCATTCGTCATGGCCGAGTTCGGCTCTGTTTCGTTTCCCGCGGTGGACTTTGCTTACGTAGATCACGCATCGCGTTGCGACCATGGCCAGTACCTCGCCCGTTAACCTGCTCACGACTTACGGACCGCAGCGCGATGCGTCGGCCGAGCCGTTGTCGTTGGCAGAGAGCCGCGATTACTGCCGACGTTTGACGGCCAGTCATTATGAGAACTTCGTGGTTGCTAGCTGGCTGTTGCCACGCGACTTGCGGCCGCATTTTCAGGCCGTGTATGCGTACTGTCGGTGGTCCGACGATCTTGCCGACGAAGCCGGCTCGCCGGAGGAATGTTTGCGGCTGTTGGATTGGTGGCATCACGAACTGCGCGAGTGCTATCAGGGACGCTTGCAGCATCCGGTCTTCATCGCACTGCGTGAAACGATCGACGAGTTCAGAATTCCTGAGCAACCGTTTGCCGATTTGCTCGACGCCTTTCGGCAGGACCAACTCGTGCAGCGCTACGCGACGTTCGACAAGTTGCTCGATTACTGCACGCGCTCGGCCAACCCTGTGGGCCGGCTGGTGTTGTACCTCGGCCGGTGTGCCAAGCCCGAGTTGATTGCGTGGAGCGACTCGATTTGCACCGGGTTGCAACTCGCCAACTTCTGGCAGGACGTGGCTCGCGACTGGGACAAAGGTCGCGTCTACCTGCCGCGCGAGACCTGCGATCGTTTCGGCTGCGGTGAGACGCCGTGGCTCGAACGTCTCGCCACGCCCGAGTTTCGGGCGGCGCTCGCTTACGAAGTCGATCGTGCCGAGCGGTATCTGCTCGACGGTCTGCCGCTGGTCACGGCCGTGACGCCCGAGTTGCGCGGCGATGTGTGGTTGTTTGTGCAGGGTGGCCTGCGGATCCTCAAGCACATTCGCGCCCAAGAGTACGACGTCTGGACAAAGCGTCCGAAGGTTACGAAGTTCGAGCAGTTGGGGTTGTTGCTGGGCTGTCTCTGGCGCAATTGGCGGGGCGGCGGAGAACGACGCTCATGAGCGCCGACGCGCTGCGCGACAGCTATGCCTATTGCTACGACGTGACGCGCCGCGCCGCGAGCAACTTCTACTTTGGCTTCTTGCTGCTGCCCCGTGAGAAGCGGCAGGCCATGCACGCGTTGTACGCGTTTCTAAGGCAGACCGACGATCTCGGCGACGACGGCGGTTCGATCGAGGAACGGTTGGCGGCGCTGGTGAAGTGGCGCGCCTCGTTCGATCGGGCGCTGACCGGCGAGTTCGATGCACTCGTGTTTCCCGCGCTGCTGGATACGATGCGCCGCTATGGGATTCAGGCGGAGTGGCTGCATACCGTGATCGACGGCGTTGCTGCCGACCAAACCGTGGTCAGCTTCGC
This sequence comes from Planctomycetaceae bacterium, assembly GCA_016794255.1. Taxonomy (GTDB): domain Bacteria; phylum Planctomycetota; class Planctomycetia; order Pirellulales; family PNKZ01; genus JAEUIL01. Next base: position 3,023 of record JAEUIL010000941.1, read on the forward strand.
GACCTACGACGAGTTGAGCCGGTACTGTTACCAAGTGGCCGGAGTCGTGGGCCTGTCGTGCATCCACATCTGGGGCATCCGCGAGCCCTCGCCGCGGGTCGCCGAGTTGGCCGTGACTTGCGGTCGCGCGTTTCAACTGACGAATATCCTTCGCGACCTGAAAGAGGACATCGAGCGCGGCCGGGTTTATCTGCCGCAGCAAGACCTGGCCCAGTTCGACTATACCGAGCATGATCTGCGGCAAGGCGTGTGCGACGACCGGTTTCGCGCCCTGATGCGGTTTGAAATCGAACGTACCGAGGCTTGTTACGCCGAGGCGGCCGAACTGCACGAGTATTTGTCCCCCGAGGGACAAGCTGCCCTGGGTGCCATGATGGGGATGTATCGCGGGTTGCTCGGCGAGATCCGGCGGCGTGACGGCGACGTGTTCACCAAACGCGTGCGGCTCAATACCTGGCAGAAACTCGGGATCGCCGCCCGCTCGTTCTGGCCGGGGCCGATGTGGCAGTCGTAGGCCCCGACCGGAGAGCTTTTTGCGATATCGTTAAATCGACAAGCTGCGTAGAATAGTGGCCTCTCATCGTCATTGCCGTTTGCACAAGGTGTTATTGGTTCATGTCCATTCGTCAGATCCAGGGACTCGAAGAACTTCGCACGCTGATTGGTCAGGAACTCGGCACGAGCGATTGGTTCGAGGTGACGCAGGAGCGTGTCAATCTGTTCGCCGACGCCACGGGCGACCATCAATGGATCCACTGCGATCCCGAGCGCGCGAAGGTCGAGAGTCCGTTCGGTACCACCGTCGCCCACGGGTTCTTTACGTTGGCATTGATCAACACGTTGATGCAGCAATGCTTCGTGATCGTCGGCCCGCGTATGATGGTGAACTATGGCCTCAACCGAGTGCGGTTTCCTGGCCCGGTGAAGGTCGGTTCGCGGGTGCGAATGGTGACCGAGTTGGTCGAGGTGAAAGAGTTTCAAGGCGTGGCGCAGGTAACGACCAAGCATACGTTTGCCATCGACGGCGAGAGCAAGCCGGTCTGCGTCGCCGAGACCGTCGTGCGACTGTACTTTTAGCGAGTCGCCCGGATGACGCCCGACGATGTGCAACTGACGAGCGACACGCTGCTGATTCGCCCTCCGCGCGAGAGCGACGTGTTGGCCATGTACGAAGCCGCCCGCGAAAGCGTGGCCGAGGTGGGACGCTGGCTGCCGTGGTGTCACGAGGGCTACGAACGCAACGAGAGCGGAGCGTGGATCATCACGTGCCGTTCGGCCTGGTTGGCCGACGAGTCGTATCCGATGTTCATTTTCGACCGGCAGAGCGGACAGCTCGTTGGCGGCACGGGCATTAACGAGATCGACCGTCTGCGCCGTCGCGGCAATCTCGGCTATTGGGTCCGCTCCAGTCGCATGCGTCACGGTATCGCAACGACCTCGACGCGCATGGTGGCCCGGTGGGCGTTTGATGCGTTGGGTTTGCAGCGGATCGAGATCGTCGCCGCCACGGGCAATACCGCCAGCCAGCGTGTCGCGACCAAAGTCGGCGCGTTGCGCGAGGGCTTGTGTCGCAACCGGCTGCGCGTGCACGACGTCCCCACCGATGCCTGGGTCTTTTCCCTCGTGCCGAGCGACGTCGAGCTCTGGGGCGCGGATTTGTAGGGATCGATTGCATTGTCGAACGACAAACACTCTTATCCGATCAGTTTCCAGATCGGCTCGATATGTTCGACGCCGGTCAGCTTTTGATCCAAGCCGCCGTAGAAGTACGAGAGCTTGTTCGGATCGAGCCCCAACTGCCACAGGATCGTGGCATGTAGATTCTTGACATGGAACGGACTCTCGACCGCGGCCGAGCCGAGTTCGTCGGTCGTTCCCACACTCTGGCCACCTTTAATGCCACCGCCGGCCATCCACATCGTGAAACCATACGCGTTGTGATCGCGGCCGGTGCCCATCGCATACTCGGCCGTGGGTTGACGACCGAACTCGCCGCCCCAGACGATCAACGTCTCGTCGAGCAAGCCGCGTTGCTTCAAGTCCTTAATCAACCCAGCGATCGGTTTGTCGGTGTTACCGGCGTGGTAATTGTGATTCTTTTCCAAGTCGCCGTGGGCGTCCCAGTTGTTGTCGTTGTGATTGCCGCCCGAGTAAAGCTGAATGAATCGCACGCCGCGCTCGACGAGTCGTCGAGCGAATAAGCAGCGCCGGCCGAAATCGAGCGTCCGCGGCTGATCGATGCCGTACATCTCCAGCGTCTCGGGCTTTTCCTGACTCAAATCAACCGCCTCGGGCGCGTGTTGCTGCATCTTGTAGGCTAGTTCATAGCTGGCGATGCGGGCGGCAAGATCGGTGTTGTCGCCGCGACTGAGTTGATGACGCGTGTTGGCGGCACGCAACGAGTCGAGTAGTTCGCGCTGCATGCCATCGGTCATACCCTCGGGCAAGTTTAGATCGATAATCGGCGCTCCCTTGGAACGCATGATCGTCCCTTGGAACGTGGCGGGCATATAGCCGCTGGACCAGTTCTTGGCTCCGCTGATGGGACCGCCCGTCGGGTCGAGCATCACGACGAAGCCGGGCAGATTCTCGTTCACGCTCCCCAGTCCATAGTTGATCCACGAGCCCATCGCCGGCGCGCCGCTGAGGATCTTGCCCGTGTTCATTTGGATCATCGCCGAGCCGTGAATCGGCGAGTCGGCCTGCATGCTCTTGATAAACGCGATGTCATCGACGCAGGTCGCCAAGTGCGGGAAAAGGTCCGAGACCCACTGGCCCGACTGGCCGTATTGTTTGAACTTCCATTTCGGACCGACGACGCGCCCTTCGTTCTTTTCGCCGCCACGACCTTTGGTCTTCACCTGGATCGTCTTGCCGTCCTGTTTGTACAGCACCGGCTTGTAATCGAACGTATCGACGTGACTCGGCCCGCCGTACATGAACAAGAAAATGACGCTCTTCGCCTCGGGGGCAAAGTGAGCCGGCTTGACGGCTAGCGGATTAACGAACTTGCTTTGACCATCGGCAGCGTGGGTTTGCTGGTCGAGAAAGCCATCTCGATCCAAGAGCGAGGTCAACGCCAACGACGTGAACCCGGCTCCGGATTGCCAGAGAAACTCACGACGCGTGCGGCGGCAAAAGTGGGACATGGGGCATCGGGGGGAAGGTGTTTAGTGTTTGGTGTTTGGTGTTTGGTGTTTGGTGTTTAGCTAGATCGCCTTTCAACTGCTTACTGTCCTCTGCTTACTCTCATCAGTCCAAGTACGCGAACTCGTTCAGATTCAACACAGTGAGACAGTAGTACTTCAGGGCCTGGTCAGCGGACAGCTTGTGACGCTCGCGGAGTGCCGCGATCAGTTGTTTGCCATGGTCGATGTCGGCGGGGGTGGTCGGTCGACCGAGTGCGAGTCGCAGCGCGAGAGTCACTTGTTTCTCGACGTCCGCTCCCGCCTCACGACGCAATCGATCGGCGAACGCGGTGGCTTGATCGTGCGCGAACTTGCCGTTGATCATGCCGAGCGCTTGAGTCGGTTGCGTGGTCGAGAATCGCACCGCGCACGACGTGTCGGTATCGCAGAAATCGAAGTCGGCCAGCAGCGGCAAAATCAACGAACGTTTGACATGCACGTAAATGCTGCGACGGTTCTGTTCCGCTTTCGGCGACACGGCCCAACCCGAACCGGGGTTGGACTGCCCGGCAAGCACCTCGGCCGAGATCTCGGGCCGCACGCCAGGGCCGAACATCGCTAGGTTCAGCTGCCCGGTCACGGCGAGCATCGCGTCGCGCATTTCCTCGGCCGACAGGCGTCGCATATCGAATCGCCAGAGCCGGTCGTTGGTGGGGTCTTTCGCCAAGGCCGTCGCGTTGGCGTGCGACGACATCCGATAGGTGTTCGACAGCACGATCAGCTTGTGCAGGTCCTTCAGCTTCCAACCATTGCGCATGAACTCGCTCGCCAACCAATCGAGCAGTTCGGGATGCGTGGGGGGCGTCGAGGCATAGCCAAAATTGCTCGACGAGCGCACGAGTCCGCGACCGAAGTGGAATTGCCAGACGCGATTGACCATCACCCGCGCCGTCAGCGGGTTCTTGTCCGAGGCAAGCCAGTTGGCCAGCGCCGTGCGTCGGCCCGTGGTCTTCGCCGCGGCCGAAGATGGAGCGATGCGCGGGGTTTCGCCGCCGAGCACGGTGAGAAACGCTGGCTCGACTTTGGCTCCCGGCACATGCGGGTTGCCACGCTGCCAGATAAACGTTTCGGGTGCTTGCTTCGCTTCATAGGCGACAGCCAACACCGTCTCGCGCGGCGGCAATTGCAACTGCTCGATTTGTTTCAACTCGGCTTGCAGCTCACCGTACTGTTTCCATTGCTCGGCATCGAGGTAGTCGCGCAGCTTTTCTTCGAGCAACTTGCGGCGGCCGCCTCCTTCGCTCTTACGTTGATCCTCAGACGACATTTTGACAATGCCGGCTCGCTCGATGTCGCGCAGCTCTTTCTCGACGCGACGTTTCCGCTCTTCCTTTTGAATGTGCTGAGCGACGATCTCGGGGGGCGAGACGTCGCTTTGGCTCGCCATGCCCTGCGTGCTGCGAGTGCCGTACGAGGGGACCTCGTGAATGAACGCGAGCATGCTGTAGTAGTCACGCTGCGGAATCGGGTCGATCTTGTGCTCATGACAGCGGGCACAGCCGAGCGTCAGGCCGAGAAACACCTGGCTCGTCGTCGACAATATATCGTCCAATTCGTCGTAACGTGCCAGCTTGCGGTCAGCCGGCTCGTCGTCCCACAGGCCGAGCCGGTAGTAACCGGTCGCAGTGAGCGCATCGATCGTTGGTTGGGGAAACTCATCGCCAGCGAGTTGCTCCTTGATGAAGCGATCATAGGGCTTGTCATCATTGAACGAGCGGATCACATAGTCGCGATACTTCCAGGCGTTGGGCTTAACGCCGTCGCGCTCGAAGCTGTTCGTGTCGGCATAGCGCACCAGATCAAGCCAGTGCCGTGCCCAACGCTCGCCGTACCGGGGCGAGTCGAGCAGCTTGTCGACCAAAGCAGAAAGCTGATCGCTGAAAGCTGCGCTGTCGTGGCTGGATACCTGGTCCCCCAGCTTTCGGCTTTCAGCTTTCAGCTTTTCTTGCCACTCGTCCACCTCGGCCGGCGTGGGTGGCAGACCCGTGAGATCGAACGTTATCCGGCGGATGAGCGTCACGGGATCGGCGGGCGGCGCGGGCTGCAAACCAGCGTGTTCGAGACCGTGCAGCACAAAGGCGTCGATCGGGTTCTTGACCCAAGTCTGTTGCTTTACGGTGGGTGGCGTGGGGCGCGTGACCGGTTCAAAGGCCCAATGGTTGCGGAACTCGGCACCTTGTGCGATCCAATCGCGGAGCAACGCGATTTGCGCCGCAGTCAACGGCTTGCCATCGGGCGGCATCCGCTCGGACTCGTCGCTCGCCGAGGTGCGTTTGAGCAACTCGCTCTCCTGCGGCTTGCTCGGCACGACGGCGTGCTTGCCCGAGTCGGCCGGCTTCAGGGCCGCGGTGCGATCATCGAGTCGCAAGCCACCCTCGGCCGTGCTGGGCCCGTGGCACTTGTAGCAACGCGAGGCGAGCAGCGGCTGAATATCACGGCGAAAGTCGATGCCGTCTTGTGCCGTGGCCACGGGCAACCGGCTGAGTAGGACGAGACTTACGAGGCCGCAAACCGCGACAATTCTCTGAACGATTTCGATCATGGCGGGAAATTCATGAAGGCGGGAGTCACCGAACTTGTCCGGCCGCGACGGTGACAACGTCATTATGACTGTGGCAGAGCTTCGATCAAGGCAACTCGTGAAAACATTCACAATCTGCAACGAATGAGGGGAGCGGCTTTCAAATTTGACACCATCTTGATGCAGCGTTGTGGGTCGATAGAGATAAAATCAAACGATAGGTCATTGATCGTCCCGTGGCGATGATCGCGAGCGAGTCACATCGTTGGCCGATTGGCGAACTCGCACCACTCAACTTTCGCGGGCTTCTTTCCGGGAGAGATGTCATGTTGCGGATGATGTCGTTTGCGCTACTCAACGCGCTGCTCAGTTTCATGTCGTTCGACTTGGTAGCGGCCGAGAGCAATGCGGGTGTCTCGCACTCACGACCGATCTATGCCACGTATCGTCGACATCACTATCATCCGCTGCTCACGTTCGAAGGGGGCCACGCTGCGGTGCGTCAGTACGATTAACGATGGGTGAGCCATTGCACGCTGCTCGACGCGGGCTCGTCGATTCGTTCGAGCACGAGTTGCTGAGCCGCGCTTATCGCACGATCGTCGATCGCGCCGAGCAAGAGTGCCGTGGGGCCCGCGAGGTGGGCCAACTCGAGCAATAAGCAGTCGGTCAGTTCACGACGAGCGACGAACTGTCGCAAACCATCGGCTTCTTCGGCTCGACGACTCACCACGATCACGGTCGTGTCGTCGAGCCAAGACACGCGACCGAGTCGCAGAGCTGCGATCGTTGCCGGAGTGACGGGGAGCCGCGACGTTTGCAACCTCTGCACATGGCCCGCGAGCGTTGCCTCGGCTAAGGCGCACGCACCACGCGAAAACGCGCCGGTATCGATTCCCCACTCTGCGGCGAGCGCCAGTTGTGCGCGGCGGCCGGTGCCTTGCAGATCGAGCAGTCGTTGCCGGTCGATGATGCCGTCGCGCTCGGCGCGAGTCGGCGACAAACGCCGCGCCGAGAGTGGTCGCAGCAGACGATCGTCCAGGCCCGAGCCGATGGCAATCATGTCCAAATCGCGGCGTCGCTGGATGCGAATATCTTGGCCGAGCACCTCGCCGCTGATCACGAAGTCGGCCGCGATCTCTTCGAGGTAGCGTCGCGCGGCTCGAAACATCATCACGCGACAATCTCGACATGGCGGCGCGCCCCCCTGCCCTGTTCGCGGCGCGGCCAATAGCAACTCGTCATAAGTGTTTGGCGTGGCGAGCGTGATCACCGGCTGATCGAGGCCACGGGCGGCGGCGTTTACCCGCGCTTCGCGAATGCCACACGGCACGCGAACCCACACGGGTACGATCACGAGCGCTCCGGGATCGACGGCCGCTCGGCGCAGCACCTCGATCGCTAACGCGCCATCGAGCCCACCACTGAACAGAGCCAAAACGCGCGGCACGATTGCTTAGTCCGAGGGAAAAGGGATCGGCTCGCCGTTGATCTCGCACAAAGCATTGCGGGCGGCTCGTTGCTCGGCTTCCTTCTTGTTGCGTCCCCACGCCGGTTGATAGCGATTGCGACCAATCTGCGCCGCGATCTTGAAGCACTTGCTGTGATCGGGCCCCTTCTCGTCGAGCAATTGATACGTGGGGGTCGTCGTGTACTCACGCTGTGCGAGATGTTGCAGCAGCGACTTGTAATTGCTGCCGTGTTCGGTCCCCACGGCCAAGTCGATCTCGGGGCCCATGTGCGCCTCGATGAACGCTTGCGAAGCGGCGTGTCCGCCGTCGAGGTGAATCGCCGCGACCAGCGACTCGAACACGTCGGCCAACAGCGACGGCGGCACCGTGGGCGAGTTGGTCATCCCTTTGCCCAGGAACAAGCACTCGTCGAGTCGCATCGCTTCGCTGATCTTGGCACATGTCAGACGGCTGACCACGACCGACTTGACGCGGGTGAGATCGCCTTCGAGATACTCGGGAAAGCGGTGATAGAGCATCTCGCAGACAATCGCCCCGAGAATCGAGTCGCCGAGAAACTCGAGCCGTTCATTCGAGGCGACCCGATGCAGAGCGCCGGACGCGTGGGTCAGCGCCGATTGCAGCAGCAATCGATTGCGGAAGGTGTAGCCGATCCGCCGTTCGCAAGTGTCGAGTTTGGCGACGACCTCGGGCGAATAGTCGACATCCGTAGGAACACTCATGCGCAGCCTATAAGCCAACAGCAGGGAGTCTGTGGCGACGGCGAACACCGCCGCGGGCAACCTCTCAACTCTACCGGGAACCGTCCATCGAGCGACGATCGGATTACCGGCGGTGCCCAAAACTCGCGCGGCCGCGCTCGCCTAGGCGGGGATCAACGAGGGGTTACTCGCGAGTCGCCGAGGCGACCGAGGCGTGCCGAGATGGCATCGTTCGGAACTTATTTTTTGGCCAACTCGACAGGCGTCGAGCGACGTTCAAATGGGTCCCAAAGTTCGGTTGCTCTTGACATAACCCTAATCGGCGAGGCAATTTTTGTCAATCTTGCGGGTTATCAGGCCGACGTATGGATGGTTTTTCGGCAGGGGCGGTGACGCCGTCTCTAACGAAAATGCCATCACGTTTGCCGAACCTCCGCGGGGTTTGTCTCGTAAGGGGACTTGGTGTTTGCAGTGCATGCTGCGCGGATTCGCATTTAATTATCACGGAACGATAGTGGAGGGTTCACGAAATGTCGCAAAGCAGTCGGCGGTTAGTGCCAAGGTTTCTTGTGGTGGGAACGGTTTTGGTCGTGGGTACTTTAGGCAGCTATTGGTGGCAGGGGCACTCGGTGCAACGCGTGCATGCCGAGGGGCCGGTGACCAACAAAGTCGACCCGGCGATCAGCGGTCATGCAAATGCGTTGTCGCAGGCGTTTCGCGGCGCGGCCCAGGCGGTGTTGCCCACGGTCGTGACGATCGAAACGCGTGCCAAGCCTCGCGCGGTGGTGAACCCCCGTGGTCGTGCGATGCCGCGAGGATCGAACCCGTTCAAGGGCACGCCGTTTGAAGACTTTTTCAATGACGAAGATCTGCCCTTCGGCGGACCCGGCAATGGCGGCAGTGCTCAGCCCCGCAGCCAAGGGACCGGATCGGGCGTGATCATCGATCCGTCGGGCATCATTCTCACGAACAATCACGTGGTCGAAGGGGCCGACGAAGTTATCGTGCGGTTCTCGGATGAGCGCGAATTGAAAGCCGACGAGATCAAGACCGACCCACAAACCGACTTGGCCGTGATTCGCGTCAAAGGCGCGGGCACCCTGCCCTACGCACAGTTGGGTGACTCGTCGAAGCTCGACATCGGCGATTGGGTGATTGCCGTGGGAGCGCCGTTCGGGCTCGACTCGACGGTCAGTGCCGGCATCATTAGCGGCAAGGGCCGCGAACTTGGCAGTGGTCAACGTGCGCGGTTCTTGCAGACCGACGCCGCGATCAATCCGGGCAACTCCGGTGGTCCGCTCGTGAATCTCAACGGTGAAGTGATCGGTATCAACACCGCGATCGCCAGCCGTAGCGGCGGATTTCAGGGCATTGGCTTCGCGATTCCGAGCGATCTGGCCAAGTGGGTTGTCAAGCAACTCATCGAAGGTGGCACGGTCCGACGCGCGTACTTGGGCGTGGGCATCGAGCAGGTTAACGGCAACTTGGCCGAGCAGTTCGGCGTGAAGCAGAACCAAGGTGTGTTGGTCTCGGAGGTGTTCA
>JAEUIL010000025.1 GCA_016794255.1 Planctomycetaceae bacterium
GACACACGCCTGTCCCCGGGGCCGGACGAGCAACGGGTACGCCTGAACAATGTTCACTTCGGCCCGCAAGAGAGCGGTGCAGACTTGCAGCAACGGCTGCGGGCTGTCGGGCAATTCGACGCCGATCAGGTCGCTCTCGATCAGCGGCAGACCGGCGCGTTCGAGAATCTCGCGCCCTTGTTCCGGATGGCTGAGCAAAAACCGCACAAAGGCACACTCGGCCGAGTCGTTGATCGACAGAGCCACGATCTTGACCCGGCTTCCCTCGAACCGACGGACGACTTCTAGCAGCTGGCCGACCCGGTTTTCGAGAAACACCGTGAACTGCCGGATCGAGGGATAGTTTCTCCCCCGGGCAGTTTGGAATTCGGTGCCTGAGTTACCTCCGATGCTCATGGGACGAAACTATAAAGCCCATCGTAAGTTCCGTCAACCAGCCGCGATTCCTGTTCGAGCTGCAACCGCAACCCGGTCGGGCAAAAACGTGGCGTTCCGACTCGACGCACCAAAATGACCGAGAAATTTTGGAAATCGATGTCCGGTGCCGACGAGATTTCGCGACTAACAAGAAGGAAAGACGGTATTCGATGGTGTCTCGCCGAGCCGGTTCCGAATCTCCCCCGCAAGCCGAATCGCGAGGCCCGAGGGGAGATGGGGAAACGGTTCGAGAGGCAACGTGGTCCCTGACGCACTCGGCCCTCACAGTCCGGCCCGTGCGGGGCTTTACCGACGATCGTCACCGCGATCGTGTTCGGACCGCCCATCGAGCGTGGGCAGCCGCATTCCCAGAAATGGTTCCGATTGGTCGACCTGTGGCAGGCGGCGACCAATCGGACTTTCTGTTTCATCGGGCTCAATCTTTCTTGACTGAGCGCAGCAGGGCTCACGCTTCACCCTCTTTCGCCAGTCAACTTCCTCTGGAGCCGCATTGCCCGCGCGGCTAAGCTGCAACGATTCCCTTTCCCCACGGTCTTGGCGTCGCTGGCGGCATGCTTGAACTCCTGTCGGTCCTGGTGTTGACCGCCCATTTGTTGGCCATGAACTTGGCCACCGCCACGCCGTTGATCGTGGCCGGGCTGCATTGGTGGGGTGCCACTCGCGGCCGCGATCCATTGGCGGTTCCGCTCGCGCGGCTCTCGGCTCAAGCGATCGTCGTGGGCGTGTTGCTTGGCGTGGTTCAGTTGGCTCTGGCGTGGCACGATCACGCCCTGCTCTTGCAACAGGCCTTTGAATTGCTTCCTGTACGACGATATTGGTTCGGCGCTACTGAGTTGATCTTCTCGTGGGCCTGCCTCGTCGGGTATGCCCGAGCCGTCGCCACCCGGCAAGCTGCCGACAAAACCGTGTCCGCGTGGTGGGCGCTCTTGCCGTTCGCTGCGGCGACGAATTTGGCGTATCACTTCCCGCCGCTGTTCGCGATGCTCGGCGTCTACGGCACGCGGCCCGAGTCGTGGGGCAAACCGCTCTCGTTCGTCGCGGCGCTCGGCGATCCCGAGATCGGCGGACTGTGGCTGCATTTCCTGCTCGCCTCGGCGACCGTGGCCGGTCTGGCGCTCGCTTGGTGTGCGCTGCGAACCAAGCAACCGGACCACAACGCCCAACGCGGCACGCTTGCCGGTGGTCGCATCGCGCTCGGGGCCACCGTGCTACAACTCGTTTCGGGGTTACATTTGCTGTCGGTTGTCGACGAACGGGCTCGCGATTCCCTGCTGGGGGGCGATCTGTTCGGCACATTGGGCTTTGCCGCCGCGCTCGTCGCCACGGTCATGTTGCTCCATCGACTGGCATCGATCGCACTCGCCGAAACGACCCTGGCCGAACTGCGCGGCACCGCGCTCACGCTGATGCTTGTGGTGCTGTGCATGGTCGGCTCGCTGCAAGCCTCAAGACGGCTGATCCACAATCAAATTTTAAACGAGGAGAAACGTGAGACCACAAGTGAGTTGAGTTTATGAGCGAAAGATTCGTATACGATGTTCGGAAAGAAAAGAGAGTCGTCTTTTTTCAATACGCTGATGGACTTTTCGGATTTCGAGAAGAGTTCTGGTCCGATGCGCCCTTGGAACACGCATGGGTGCCGCGATTTTTGCCAAATTGTCGTTGTTCAACCCTGGAAATGGCGATGGCTGAAGCGAGTTCACGAGTTGCCTGGCTCCAAGAGTTTCCATTTCCCTAAATCGGTGGTGAGGTCCCGAGATGAAGTTTGTCCGTGTCTTCACAGCGACCACAGCAACGGATATGCCCACCGCAACTCGACAGATCGACGCGGAATCGCATAATGATCGCGTGCGAATTCCTGTGGAAATGTGAAAGGTGCGAAATGGCGCTCGAGTCGATCGTATTGCGTGATCCCGCGACGGGCAGCACGGCCAAGATTCTGCCCGGGTTTGGCTTCAACTGCTACAGTTTTCAACCCGTCGTGGCGGGCGAAGCGATCGAGGTGCTGTGGTCGGTGCCCGATTTCGACTCGGGCCAGCAACGCCCATCGCATAGCGGCATTCCGCTCTTGTTTCCGTTCCCCGGCCGGCTGGGCGGAACGCAGTTCACGTTCGGTGGCAAGACTTACAATCTCGAAGCGGCCGATGGTCGCGGCAACGCCATCCACGGTTTCGTGCTCAACCGCCCCTGGCAGGTCGTCGAACAATCGGCCACTCGCATCGTCGGACGGTTTCACGCTTCGCAAGTTGACCGAGCGATTCTCGATCATTGGCCGGCGGACTTTTGTCTGACCGTGACCTACGAACTGAGCGGCGGCAAGCTGGCGAGCACGATCGACGTGCATAATCCCGACACCAAGCCATTGCCGTTCGGGCTCGGTACGCATCCCTACTTTCGTCTGCCGCTGGGCAAGTCGGGTCAACGCGACGAATGCCGGGTGACCGTGCCGGTGAGCGAGTTTTGGCCGCTGGAGAACATGCTGCCGACCGGCAAGACCCAGCCCGCGACCGGCGAGAAAAACTTGGCCCACGGCTTGCGGTTCGCCGACACCAAGCTCGACGACGTGTTCAGCGGCTTGCCGCAGACGTCGGGTCTTCAACAGGCGACGATCGCCGATCCGGGCAGCGGACGCACGTTGCGAGTTTCCTTCAGCAACCATTTCCGAGCCGTCGTGGTCTACAATCCCCCCCACCGCGAGGCGATCTGCATCGAGCCCTATAGCTGCATCCCCGACTATTTCCGCCTCGGCGAGTTGGGCGTCGACACGAGCATGGTGCTGCTACAACCGAACCAATCGATTCAATACCGTGTCGATATCGAGTTGAGCTGAACCGGTAAAGGGAAAGTTCAACACGGAGAACACAGAGGACACGGAGAAAACACGGAGATTTCATCCAGGGTGGGCCTGCCATTGCGTGGCGTTTCGCCTTCGATCCCGAGATGTTCGCCGGGAGCCCATTTTCTCCGCATCTTTACGCATTTTCTCCTGCTTTCCCTCCGTGATCTCCGTGCCCTCCGTGTTGAGATTCTCCAGCCGTTCTCTCGCCAACGGCCGCTATTTTCGCCGTCAAATCCCCACGATTGGCATAACCGGCTCGCGGCGAAGGGTCCGTTGAAAAATGTCGATAACGTCCTTATTCTAAAGTGTTCAGGATTCATCGGTTCGGCACTGCCGACCCGGTCCCCATTCCGTCGATCCTTGGAGCCCTTGCAGTGGCCACCGCTAAGTCTGCTGTCGCAACGAACGTTCTCAATGGTGCCGAGATTCTGGTTCAGGCTCTGGTCAACCATGGAGCCGAAGTGGTGTTCGCCTATCCGGGCGGCGCGAGCATGCCGATGCACCAGGCGCTCACCAAGGTCAAAGATCGCCTGCGCACCATTTTGCCGCGGCACGAACAAGGTGGCGGCTTCGCGGCGCACGGCTACGCCCGCACCACCGGCAAGCCCGGCATCTGTATGGCCACCAGCGGCCCCGGTGCGACCAACCTCGTCACCTGTATCGCTGACGCCAAGCTGGACAGCATCCCGCTGATCGCCATCACCGGCCAGGTCGGCACGCGCGTGATTGGTTCGGATGCGTTTCAAGAGACGCCGATCGTCGAGGTCTGTCGCGGGATCACGAAGCATCATTATCTCGTCACCGACGTGAACGACATCGCGCGCGTGGTTCACGAGGCATTTCACATCGCCACGACCGGCCGCCCCGGTCCGGTGCTGATCGACATGCCCAAAGACATCCAAATGAGCGTGACGACGCCGAACTACG
>JAEUIL010000118.1 GCA_016794255.1 Planctomycetaceae bacterium
CAACGCCACAACAGCCCCGATGACACCGAGGATTTTCTTGATCATGAGCCGTTTCTCCCTGAGTAGAGTATCCATCACGCTCCGCGTGATGGCGGTTGATGTGTTTGATGATCCTGAATCGAAACTAGTTGCGCGAAGCCGGTACTCACACGCATCACGCGGAGCGTGATGAATACTATGTTTAATGAGCGGTGACTACTTCAGCACCGGGCAAGCGTCGAGCCATTCGCGACCATCTTGCCAGATCCATTTTTGCACTTCGGTCGGCCCCCATAGCTTCGGCTCATACTCGGCCATCTCGGGCAGCCCGTGTTCGTCCCAAGCCGCGACGATCGGATCGATGATGCCCCAGGCCAGCTCGACTTCGTCGCTACGGGCAAACAGGCTGGCATCGCCCGAGAGCGTGTCGAGCAGCAGCCGCTCATACGCCTCGGGAATCTTGCCGGGAAACTCGCTGTCGAAGCGAAACTCGAGATCGGTCAGCCGCATCTTCATCCCCGCGTCCGGGACCTTGGTTTGAAAATGCAACTGCAAGCCTTCCATCGGCTGAATGTGGATCACGAGCCGATTGGCGTCCAGCGTCCGCTGTCGGGTCGAGCCGAACACCATGTGCGGCGGGTTGCGGAACTGAATCACGATCTGCGTGGTGCGGCAGCTCATCAATTTGCCGCTTCGCAAATAGAACGGCACACCCTGCCAGCGCCAGTTGTCGATGTGCAGTTTCAGAGCGGCGAACGTCGGTGTCTGACTGTCGGGCGCCACACCGTCTTCCTGCCGATAGCCGCGGTACTGAGCGCGAATCGTGTTCGTCGCCACATCGGCACCGGCGAGCGGTCGCACGGCTTGCAGCACTTTGACCTTCTCGTTCCGCACCAGATCGGCTTCAAACCGCGCTGGCACTTCCATCGCCGTGATCGTGAGCAACTGCAACAGATGGTTCTGAAACATGTCGCGCACGACGCCCGACTGATCGTAATAACCGGCCCGACGACCGACGCCAACCTCCTCGGCCACAGTGATCTGCACGCTATCGATATAGTTGCGATTCCACAGCGGCTCGAAGATCGCGTTGGCAAAGCGGAACACCAAAATGTTCTGGACCGTCTCTTTGCCCAGATAATGGTCGATGCGATAGACCTGCTTCTCTTTGAAGACTTGGTGAACCGCGTCGTTTAGCGCTCGGGCCGAGATCAAGTTCGAGCCGAACGGCTTCTCGATCACGATGCGGCGAATGCCCTGTGTCTCGTCGGCGAGGCCGGTCATGCCCAACTGCGCCACGGCCGCTTCGTATACTTGCGGAGCAGTCGAGAGATAATAGACCCGGGTAGTCGCGGCATGTCCCTCGATCTGGCCGAGCGTCTTGCCGAGCGCGACCAAGTCGTCGGTCTGATCGAGATCGCCGGTTTGGTAGAAGACGTTGGCGGCGAACTTGGCCCACACCGCGGGATCGAAATCTTGTTTGAGAAACTGCTGCGTCGACTCACCGAGTTTGTTGCGCCACGACTCGTGCGTGAACGGAGTTCGCGAGAAGCCGACGACGCGCGTTTGGTCGGGCAGCCGCTTCTTGCGATACAGTTGGTACAACGCCGGTATCAGCTTACGGCTCGTGAGATCGCCCGAGGCGCCGAAGATGACGATGGTGTTGGGCATGGGGGAAGACAGGTGAGTACGTGAGTAAGTGAGTAGGTGTATGGTAGGGGAAGTGCCCCGCTTTGGGCGAGACCAATGTACGACGGGTCGAGCCTGTTCGTAGCATTAACCCCACTTACTCACCTACTCACTTACTCACCCTCTTCCTCCCGCTAGAACCGCATCGCGGTGAACCCGCCGTCCACATAATAGGCCGCGCCGGTGATGAAGCTGCCGGCTTGCCGCGAGAGCATGAGCAGCGTCGCGCCGACGAGTTCGTGCGGCTCGCCGAACCGGGCCATCGGCGTTTGACGCATGATGTTGTCGGTGCGCGTCGCGTCGAGAATCTTGCGATTTTGCTCCGCGGGAAAGAAGCCCGGACAGAGGGCGTTGACCCGCACGCCAAGCGGTGCCAATTCGCGAGCCACGTTCTGCGTCAGATTCACGACCGCCGCCTTCGACGCCGAGTAAGCAAACACGCGCGACAGCGGCAGATGAGCGGTCACGCTGGCGATGTTCAAAATCGAACCACCGCCGTGGTCGGCCATGTATCGCCCGAAGATCTGGCAGCCCCAGTGAACGGCGCTCAGGTTACTGGTGATGACGCGGTCCCACTCGGCATCGGTCGCTTCAAAATACGGGCTCGCGCTGTTGACCCCTGCGCCGTTGATGAGCATATCGACTCGACCGAACCGCTTAACGACACGTGCCAGCAACTCTTCGATCGACGCACGTTGCATGACGTCGACCGCCTCGAACGCCGCGCGACCGCCGAGCTTTTCGATCGCCGCGACCCGCTCGGCCCCTTTGTCGGCACCACGACCGCAACACACGGCGAGCGCGCCGGCCTGGGCGAGTCCCGTGGCCAGAGCGCCCCCCAACACGCCGGTCCCGCCGATGACCACGGCCACTTGATTCGACAGACCGAACAGTTGATCGAGATACTGACTCATGAGGGACTTTCGAGTGCGTGGCGAGGCCGAGAACTCGGGCGACCCGACGTCACCCGCGAGGCTCCAGGATCGCAAGAATCGCGTCCTCGGGCAAGGGCGTGACCTCGTTCGTCACGCGCGTTGCTCGCAAGTTTGACACGCGTCCCACGGACCTTGAGCAACCATTGGTCTCGACTCGGTCCTTCGCTTGCGGTTTCGCGCCGTCGCGGGTTGCCTCGAGAACGCCGCATCAATCGCGCTGCCACCCCACGGTGTATTCACCGTGGGCTAAATATTCTTCGACGTGGCCACATTCCCGGTGGACAACGCCATTCGCAATCGCGTAACCTTCGCAAAGCTGATTCAACCGAGTCATGAAGAGGGTCGTTAACGTTCGTCGTTGTTGGTGTTCTTGCCGCTGCGACGAAAAAGTCCCCGAGGTGTGAGTATTCCGACGCCGACTCGCTCGGCCCGCTTATACCGCTTTGGGACACATGGCTGCGACCGCTGGCCGAACTCACCGGACGGCTGACACGCGAACCGGCTCGTGCAGTTGGTACCACTGCATGGGTCGCGGAACTTGCCAACGGACGGCTCGGAATGTCGGAACGAATATCTGGCGATGGTCGTGAAACATCGCTTGAGTACGACGAGTTGAATTGCAGCCGCTTGAGCGCGAGTGACAGCGACGACAACAACGCTGTGCGAGACACGGTCGCACAGCCGTCGGGTATTCCAACTCACTCGCGTTCGTGCTCCGACGTCCGGAACTGGGATCAGGTGTCCGGAGCAAAACGTCGGTCAGTCGTAGAGCGTGATCCCGTGCGTCGCGGCCTGAGACCGGGTCGTGGATTGTCCGCGGAGCCGTGATCAAGTCGACGATCCGTCGGGGGACGGAGAACGACTACGAATCACGGTTCGTCAATGGTTTTGCTTTATCCCCCAACTCAAGAACACCACTTGACCCCCGCTCGGGCTGCGACGCACAAATTATTATTGTATCCATCACGCTCCGTCGTGATGCGCGCTGGGGAAGACCCTGCGCTGAGTCGCTTGCCTTATGAACGCCAATCACAATTCAACATCACGCGGAGCTTGATGGATACTCTTTTTCAACTCCGCGACTCGCTCACTTCATCTGCCCGATGTCAACAAACTGATCATCATCCCGCGTCGCCAGATACAACAAAACGCGCAGGTCGGTGGTGTCGCTCAGGAACCGTACATGGCCATCCGCGAACAACACGTTCACACCGCCGGCGTGAGCGGAGAACAACCCTTGATTGTGACCCGGCCCGGGCAGATCGGCGGCAACTCGCGGCGGTTCGGCGGGGCGCGAGGGGATCGGCGTCACCGCCTCGGCCAACACTCCGTGACCACGCCAACGATGATTGATCGGATGACGAATCGTCGTGATGTTGTAAGCCCGGCCTTCTCCCGAGCCGTTCACGCCGTCGGCCGTGGGACTCAAGTCGCCGTAGGGGACCTCGAGGCCGATGTACGCTCCGTCGGGCCAGGAACTGCGGGCCTCGTACAACACGGCCGGCTCGTATTGCCGATCGTAGAACCAATCGGCCTGCTCGCCGAGCAGCAGCGTGTGTTGCACACCGTCGCGCAGTCCCGCCTGACGGATCGAACGATTCGGCGGGAACGCGCCCGACGCCGAGAGCACGCCGCGCGGACCGTCACGCGTGGTTCGGCCGGACGCCGCCTCGGTCGGAGGCTGGTTGTTGCGGACACGCATGTCGGGTGCCGAGCCGGCAATCGCCACATAGGTCGGCACGACAATCCCCTGCGGCGAGCGGCCGAGTTGTTGGCGATTGGCGGCCGAGATATGCCGGCGTGGATCGTTGAACCACGGCAATGGCGACGCGGGACAAGTCATCGAACTCAGGTGCAGCCCGTCGATGAGCGCGAGATTCGGATTGGCCGAGTCGAGCGCGAACGAGCCGGAACTTACGGTTTGCTGCCAACGCTCGGTCCTGCCGCCGGACAGATACGGATAGACATCGACCCACCACGAAGTTCCCCATGGCGACCCGGGCTGCGTTTGATAGCCGCTGCCGACGGGGAGCGATCCGCCGTGAGCATCGGCATAGCTCTGCACTCCCATGCCAAGGGTGCGGAGGTTGAACGCACAACCGGTCCGCACCGCGCGCTGCACCGCTTGATACAGGTACGGAAACAGCACGAACACGCTCAGGCCTGCGAGCGCGAGCAACACGACGAGATCGAGCAGCGTGATCCCCGAGCGCGTGGTGCCGGGTCGCACGTGGCGAGTCCCGTGGCTCACAGCAATAGGATGCGAATGTTTTTCCATCGGCATTTCGCCCCTGCCGGCCAGCTCTTGCCGCCGTGAACTTGCACTGCGATGTGGCCAGCCGTGCCGAGCGTGTCGACGACTTTCTTCTGATCGTAGTTCGGAGCAACGTAGGTGCTGCCGTCAAACTCGGCGACCTTGAGGCCGTTGATCCACGTGGTCATCTTGGCCGGGCTACCTTCGACTCGGACGCGAGCCGTGTTCCAGTCGTTCACCTTCCAGGCTTTGACAAACGCGTCGCCCGTGCAACTGTAGGCGTCCGGAATCTTGAGGCCCGAGGGCTTGGTCGTGAGCCGCTTGAGTTGTTCTTGTTCATACTCGCCGAAGAGTTCGTAGGGACGATTGTTGAAGCCGCCGGTTCCTTCGCCATAGACGTGACCGACGTTCCCCTTCTCATGATAGTCGACCATCATTTGCAAACACTGACCGCGATCGTTGGCTCGCAGAAACAGACCGCTGCAGACGCCCCAGTCGGGCTTGAGATCGATCACCAATTCGAAGTTCGCGAATTTCTGATCGGTCAAGAGAATGCCGCCGTTGCCGCTGCCGGGCGGGTCTTGTTGGCCGGTGATCGCGCCATCTTCGACAGTCCATTGACCGCCGGTGCCATGGCCGATGCGCTCGGGGTTCTTGTGCCAACCGGTGAGCGTCTTGCCATCGAAGAGCGTGACCCAACCATCTTGGGCTTGGGCGGAAGTGGCGAGTGCGACGAAGATCAACGAGGCGAGGGTTATCAAACGGCGATGCATGTGCGTAGTGTCCGAGGGGAGAACGCGAGAGGTCGATACTTCCCGCGAGCATAGGCTCTAAAGCGCAAGTAAGCAACGTGACGCGTTTCGAGTTTGTGAGACCAAGTGGCAAACCGTGTGCCATGGCCACGTCCGCGTGGCCATGTTCTCCCGGTGAAACGCATGTCCACGAAGACGTGGACATGGCACACAGAAATACACTCGAACTAAACTGCCGGTTGCTTCGCGCACCACTCACGCCACATTTGCCGATACGCGCTCTCGACCTGATCGGTAATCCGACGACCGTCGCCGACGGGCGAAGCCAGCAACTTCGGCCGCAGGTTACGCCGCAGCTCGGCCAGTTGATCGACTTGGCTCGCCTTCTCCGTCGCGATCCGCACATAGTCGTCGGGCGTTGCCCCGATCCAGTCGCTCAAGCCGGCGTAGGTCAACACACTGGCGACCATTCGGCCCGCGTGACGATTACCCATCAACGTGACGATCGGCACCCCCAGCCACAACGACTCGCAGGCGGTCGTGTGTCCGCACCACGGAAACACATCGAGCGAGATGTCGATGTCGGCGTAGTTCTCCCAATGGCCGACGGCGGTCTTCCACGTGTTGCGAATCTCGATCCGACTGGCGTCGATGCCATGTTTGCCGAGCTCGCCGAGAATCTGCTCCTGCGCCGGACCACGCAACGTGGTGCGCGCCAAGATCAACCGCGCCGTCGGCATCCCGCGCAGCAACTGAGCCCACAGCGCGAGCACGCCTGGGTTCAGTTTCGTGATCGCATGCAGCGAGCCGAACGTGATGTAGCCATTCTTCAACGCCGGCAACTCGTTCACGTCGGGCAAATTCCGCGGGCCGGCCCAACACGAGAAGCCCCCTTCGAGCCGCCACAGCTTCTCGATATAGAACGCCTCATCCTCGGGCCGATCGACGACCGCGTCGGTGAACAAATAATCGATCGTGGGCACGCCGGTCGTGGCCGGGTAACCGAGATAGGTCACCTGCACCGGTGCCGGCTTGCGGGCGAAGGTCGGCAAGCGGTTGTGGGCCGTGTGACCGGCCAAGTCAACTAGGATATCGATCTCGTGTTCTTGCACGAGCTGAGCCACTTCGGCATCGGTCCGGCCGTGTACGAGATTCCAACTATCACACGCGGCCCGGACGCGCTCGGTGGTCGCGTCGGGAGCGCCGCTGTTGGAGTACAAGAACGTGGGGAACTGCTGACGGTCGTGATGCTCCAGGATCGGAATCAAGAAGTCGGTCACCGGATGCTGACGGAAGTCGGGCGAGATGTACCCGATGCGCAGCGGTCGATCCGGGTCAGGTCGGTTGCGGTAGCTCGTCGGTCGCGGCAGATCTTTGCCTTGGCGTTCAAACCACAGCCAATGCTCGGCCGCGATCTGTTCTTGCGAAATGCGTGGATCGTAGTTGAGCGCCATCAGCAAATTGCTATGAGCCGAGATGAACTGCGGCTGCTGCCGGAGCGCCTCGCGCGTGGCGACATACGACTGATCGAACCAGCCCATGTCTTTGTAGACGTTGCCGAGATTGTTCCAGGCGTCGGGATACTCGGGCTGTAACTTCACGGCCAACTCGCCGCACTGAGCCGCCTCGTGCAGATGGCCGAGCGGCGCGAGCGCGGCCGAGAGATTGTTGTACGCCAGGGCATTCTGGTTGTTGTGCTTGAGCGACTCGCGGTAACAGGCGACTGCTTCGTGATACCGAGCCTGGGTGAGCAGCACGTTGCCCAGGTTGCTGTGAGCCTCGGGATGCGTCGGCTGCAGCGCGATCGCCGTCTTGAACTCGGCTTTGGACTCTTCGAGCTTGCCACGCAGCGCCAGACAAATGCCGAGGTTGTTGTGGACCTCGACGCTGTTGGGCAGCGACGTCAACACGCGGCGATAGCATTGCTCGGCGTCATCGAGTTGACCGGTTTGTTGCAGACAGATGCCGAGCTCGTACGTCGCGGCGATGTCCTGCGGAGTCATTTCCACGACGCGCCGCAAACGATCGGCCGCCTCGGCATAGCGCTTTTGATTGAGCCGCACGACGCCCATGCCGTGCAGCAATTGCACGTTGTCCGGCGCGATGCGGAGCGCGTGGCGATACAACTCGGCCGCCTCATCGTGCCGCCCCTCGCGCGATTCGTAATGGGCTTGCCAACCGAGGGCGTCGATCATGTTCGGATTGATCCGCAGCGCGGTCTTGCAGCTCTGCAGCGCCTTTTCCTTTTGGCCCAGTCGGTCGTACAACCGGGCCAAATTCATGTACGCCTCGACATAGTCACCCTTCATCGACACGGCTTGCTCGAAACTGGCGAGCGCCTCTTGATGCCGGCCGAGACCGTCGAGCGTGGCCCCCTGCGAGTTGTAAAACACCGCGGCGAACGGGTTGAGCTTGATCGCCTGTTGAATCATGCCGAGCGCGAGATCGTGACGCCCGAGTTGCGAGGCAATCAACCCCAGCAAGTGATACGGGTCGGGCTGCATCGGCGCGGCTTGAATGATCTGCCGATAGATGTTCTCGGCTTCCTGCAATCGACCGGCGCGATGATGCTCCAGCCCCAGCTCAATTCCATCTCGAATCGTCGGCATGCGGTCCTCGTTGATCGTCGCTAACTTGATTGTGTCGACCCGTGTGCCATGTCCACGTCTGCGTGGACATGCGCGTTGTCTCAAAACATGGCCACGCGGACGTGGCCATGGCACACGAATGTTTGATCGATGGGTATTGTTCTCGTTCGGTCGCCCAAGGTTGTTTAACCCTCGCACCACGAACGCCACATCTGTCGATAGGCGTTCTCCAAGGAGCGGATGAATCGGGCTCCGTCGCAAATGCCCGATTGCCGCATCTGTTCTCGCAATGTCGCGCGCAGCTTCACCAACTGGTCGACGTCCTGGGCCAAGTCACGCGCTTTGTGAACGTAGGTGTTCGCCGTGTCGGCAATCCACTCGGGATGCCCGAGGCTGCGCAACATGCTCGCCACCATGCGGCCAGCGTGGCGGTTACCGTAGAGCGTGATGACCGGCACGCCCATCCAGATCGCCTCGCACGCCGTGGTGTGTCCGCTCCAGGGAAACACGTCGAGACTGATATCAATCTCGCCGTAGAGCGGCAGATGCGCCTGGCCAGGCTGCGCCTCGCGATCGACGATCAACCGCGTACGTTCGATCCCGCGTTTGCGGAACTCGGCCACGAACCGGTCGCGTGTCGAGCCGTTGAACTCATGCCGTGCGATGAGCAGCCGCGAGTTGGGGACCGCCTTGAGCAGCTTGGCCCAGGCGTCGAGCACACGGCTGTTCAACTTCGAGAGCGCGTGCAATGAGCCGAACGTGACAAAACCATTGCGGGCGACCGGCGAGTCGTTCACCGCTGGAGCGTCGATCCGCGGCGCGTAGCAACTGAACGACGGCTCGAGCCGCACCAAGGTTTCGCTGTGCAGATTCGGTTCCTCGGGCGGATCGGCAATCGCGTCGGTCAGGCGATAGTCGATCGAGCTGAGACCGGTCGTGTTCGGATAGCCGAGGTACGTCACCTGCACCGGGGCTGGCTTGCAGGCAAAGACCGGCAGTCGTCCCAAGGCCGTGTGACCGGCCAGATCGACGAGGATATCAATCTCGTCGGCCTGCACGCGATTGGCCACTTGATCATGGTCGAGCCAGCGGGTGTTGACCCAGGCGTGAGCAAGCTCTTGCAACTGTTGCGAGACGAGATCGGGCACTGCGACGTCGGCGTAGAGATAGGTCTGAAACTGGCTCGCGTCGTGATAGGCCAGCACCGGCTCGATGAACTGCGCCACCGGATGAGAGCGGAAGTCCGGCGAGATATAACCGATACGCAGCGGCCGGTCCGGGTCTTTGCGGTTGCTGTGCGAACGCCGGGCGATCTTGGCTCCGTGCAGCGTTTCCCATTGCCGATGCTCGGCGAGCAGCCGTTCTTGATCGTACTTGGGCTGATAGTTGAGAAAGAACAACAGGTTGCTCAGCACCTGCTGATTGTCAGGAGCGAGACTCAGCGCGCGACGGAAGCCTTTCTCGGCATCTTCGAGCACCCCCTGAACTTGCAGCGAGTGGGCAAGATTGTTGTGTCCCTCGACCATCTCGGGCCGGAGGCGGAGCGCTTCTCGATAGCAGTCGATCGCCTCGTCGACTTGGCCCAGGTCTTCGAGCGCGTTGCCCATGTTGCAGTGGCCGGCGGCGTAACCCGGCCGCGCGGTGAGGAACTGCGAATAGCAATCGAGCGCCTCGACGAGCAACCCCTGGGCGTGAAACGTCTGCGCCAGATTGTAATACGCCTCGACCAAGTCGGGGTTGATGTCGATGGCCTGTTCGAGCACCGCGCGGGCCTCGTCGAACTTGCCTTGATTCTTAAGCGCGACGCCGAGGTTGTTCCAAGCGGCGACGTGGTTCGGGTCCTGACGCACGACCTCGCGATAGGTGGCGATCGCGTCGTCGCGCGCGCCGCGGTCTTGCTGCACTTGGGCCAGATTGTAAAGCGCTTCGAGATAGTCGGGCCGAAGGCGCAGCGCTTCGCGCAGTTGCCGCTCGGCCTCGTCCAGCTCGCCATGTTCGCGAAACGCTTGGCCGAGATTGCTGTACGCCTCGGGATAGTCGGGCTTGCGGAGGATGGCCAACCGGTACTCGGCGATCGCCTCGGGCAGTCGGCCCAACGAGCGATACACCACGCCCAGGTTGCTGTGATACGCCGCCTCGATCGGGTTGAGCTTGATGGCGCTCGCCAGACACTTGATTGCCAACTCGTGCTTGCCCAACTGATGGCTGAGCACGCCCAACATGTGCCACGCGTCGGCCTCGGTCGGATGCGACTGCAAGATCCGTTCGTAGGCGAGCGCAGCCGAGCGCAGATCACCGCCGCGGTGCAGTTCGAGCGCCTGTTGCATCGCGGCTTCGAGATTGGTCACGCCCAAGGTGGTGGTCCGCACAGATAAGTGGTTTCGCCGTATCTCCAAATCTTCCCCGAGATTACGGCGGCGTCAATCGTTTGGCAGGGGATCGGGTTGGTGATTTCGTCAACGTTGGGCACGTTCCAGCTGAATCGTGTGCCATGCCCATGTCCGCATGGGCATGTTTCCCGGTGAAAACGCATGTCCACGCAGACGTGGACATGGCACACATCACTAAACGACATCAGTACCCGGCCAGCGGTTGACTTGCATCGCGCGACGGCCTCACCCATGATGGAGCCTCGCCTCGCGGCGGTCTTGGCTTGCTTCATTCATTGTCGCCCACGGGATGCTCCTATGTCGCATCA
>JAEUIL010000195.1 GCA_016794255.1 Planctomycetaceae bacterium
TGCTGCTCGACGAACCGACGAACCACTTGGACGCCGAGAGCGTCGAGTGGCTCGAGCGTCACTTGGCCGAGTACAAGGGCACGATTGTCGCCGTCACCCACGATCGGTACTTCCTCGACAACGTCGCGCAGTGGATTTTGGAAATCGACCACGGTCGCGGTTTCCCCTATGAAGGGAATTACTCGGCGTGGCTGAAGCAAAAGCAAGAACGTCTGCGATTGGAAGAGAAGAAAGCCTCGACCCGGCAGAAGACGCTCGAGAAAGAGCTCGAATGGATTCGCATGTCGCCCAAGGCTCGTCAGGCCAAGAATAAAGCCCGTATCGCGAACTTCGAGAAACTCTCAGCCGAGGCCGAGGAAGATCGTGAACAGGAACTGGAAATCCAGATCCCGGTCACGCGTCACCTGGGCGATTTGGTCGTCGAATTCAAAGACGTATGCAAAGGCTACGGCGATCGGCAGTTGATCGACAATCTCAGCTTCCGGTTGCCGGCCGGTGGCATCGTCGGTGTGATCGGCCCCAACGGCGCGGGCAAGACCACGCTCTTCCGCATGATCATGGGAGTCGAACAGCCCGACTCGGGCACGATCCGCGTCGGTGAGACGGTTGATCTCGGCTATGTCGATCAATCGCGCGACGCGCTCGATCCTGAGAAGTCGGTCTGGGACGAGATCTCGGGCGGTCACGACACGCTTGAGTTCAACAAGATCAAAATGAATAGCCGCTCGTATGTGGCCCGGTTCAACTTTCAAGGGACCGATCAACAGAAGAAGGTCGGCGTGTTGTCCGGCGGAGAACGCAATCGCGTCCATCTCGCCAAGCTGCTCCGTCGCGGTTGCAACGTGCTGCTGTTGGACGAACCGACCAACGATCTCGACGTCGACACGCTCCGGTCGCTCGAAGAAGGGATCGTCAACTTCCCGGGCTGCGTGGTGGTGATCAGCCACGATCGCTGGTTCCTCGACCGTTTGGCGACTCACATTCTGGCGTTCGAGGACAACGGCTACGTGCACTGGTGCGAAGGCAACTTCCAAACGTACCACGAGCGCCGCCGCGAACGTCTCGGCATCGACGCCGATCAGCCGCATCGCATGAAGTACAAGAAGCTCACGAAGTAACGGAATACTGCCGATGTCCGCCATCGTCACCGTCAACAATGTCCACAAATACTTCCGCCGCGGCGCGGAACGGGTCGATGTGCTCAATGGCCTGAGTCTCGAAGTGCCCGAGGGACAGTTTCTCGCGCTAATGGGTCCCAGCGGATCGGGCAAGACGACGTTGCTCAACCTGATCGCAGGCCTCGACCAACCGAGCGAAGGTGACGTGTGGGTCGCCGAGCAATGCATTTCGCGAATGAGCGAGGCGCAACTGGCGACCTGGCGGACTCGCAACATCGGCTTCGTCTTTCAGTTCTATCACTTGATGAGCGTGTTGACTGCGTATCGCAACGTCGAGTTGCCGCTGCTGCTCTTGCCACTTACGGCCAAGCAGCGCGACGAGCAGGTCCGGATTGCCCTCGACATCGTCGGCTTGTCCGATCGCATCGATCATCGACCGGGACAGTTGTCGGGCGGTCAGCAGCAACGCGTCGGTATTGCCCGCGCGATCGTCACCGATCCGACGTTGATCGTCGCGGACGAACCGACCGGTGACCTTGATGCCCGTAGCGCGGAAGAGATTCTCGATTTGCTCTGCGAGTTGCGAAGTTCGCGCGGGAAGACGATCATCATGGTGACGCACGACCCGAAGGCAGCCCAACGAGCCGATCGGATTCTGCACTTGGAAAAAGGTTTGTTGGTCGACGACGTCTTGGCCACGCGTTAGGCGCAGGAGCGCGACCGTTCGCCCAGTCGGCACCGACCCTGTTTTCTCGCCAGCGCACGATGCATTGGTCCTTTTCACCTGTTGTCGGCTATTGGTTCGTGGCGGGCGTGGCGCTCGTGCTGTTGGCGCTACTCTGGTTCGGGCCCGCGCGGGAAAAAATCTCGCCGCCGCGGCGCAGGACGCTGGTCTATCTCCGACTGGCGATCATTGCGCTGACGATTCTAGCGCTGTTGCGACCGGCGTGGATTCACACGACCATCACGAAGCAAGCCGCGACGCTGATGCTGCTCTTGGATCAGTCGCGTAGTATGCAGGTGACCGACGCCGCGGCGAAACAGTCG
The DNA here is from genome assembly GCA_016794255.1 of Planctomycetaceae bacterium. Taxonomy (GTDB): domain Bacteria; phylum Planctomycetota; class Planctomycetia; order Pirellulales; family PNKZ01; genus JAEUIL01. The sequence goes on from JAEUIL010000195.1 coordinate 2,166, forward strand.
CGCTGGCAGGTGCTCAGTCAAAGCGTGTACAACTCCTTGCCTCGGTTGCTCGACTTGGACCGCGATCTCGAAGTGCAGGTCTACACCTTCGACGCCGCGCCGCAGCGGGTCAGTTGGGACGAAGGGAAGTTCCATCTGCCCGAGAACGCCACGGGCGCCGAGTCGGCCATCGGCCATTCCCTCGAAGAGCTCATGCGACTGAGTGCGGGAAAGCGTCTGGCGGGGGTCATTCTGATCAGCGACGGTGCCCAACGGGCAAGCCTCAAACACGATGCGGCACCGCAGGTGGCGGCGCGACGCTTGGCCGACCTCGGCTTTCCGCTCTATACCATCCCGCTTGGCCAGGCACGCGGCGCGGGGCAAGTGCGCGATGTGGCGGTGAACGAACTCCGCGTGCCGGCCTCGGTCTTCGTCAAGAACGAGATGCCGGTCCAGGCCGTTGTGCGGCTCGATGGCTTCGTGAATCAAGAACTACCCGTGCAATTGCTGGTCGAGACCGAGCCGGGCAAGATGACGCCGATTGAAGCCAAGCCGATTCAGGCCACCGAGGATGGGCAAGAATTCACCGTCGGGCTCAAGCATTTGCCGAATACCCCGGGCGAGGTCAAAGTCACGCTGCAAGTCGCGCCGCAACCGGGCGAAACGATCACGGCCAACAACTCGATCAGCACGTTTGTCACGATCAACAGCGAGGGGCTCAACGCGCTGTATCTCGAAGGGGTCTCGCGCGTCGAGCAGAAGTTCGTGCGTCGCGCGATGGACGACTCGCCCGACATCCGCGTCGATTACCTGCGGCTCGACGCTCAACGGCGCGAGTTGAATCCGCCCGACATGCAAGCTCGGTTCACCCCTGGCAAGTATGACGTGTACCTGATCGGCGATCTCGACTCGGCGGCGCTCACCGATCCGCTGTGGCAGCAGTTGGCCGACACGGTGCGTGGCGGTGCGGGTTTGATGATGCTCGGCGGGTTACACAGTTTCGGAGCGGGCGGCTACGGCACGAGTTCGCTCGCCGACGTGTTACCGATCGAAATCGGACGCTTCGAGCGACAGAGCTTTGGCGAGCCGATTCGGACCGACCTACACCTGCAAGGCTCGCCGCAGATGCGCCTCACCGGTCTCGGCAAACTGCAAAGTCTGCTGCAAATCGACAGCGCCGGAACCAACGAGTCGGCGTGGAAAGCCCTGCCGGCACTCGACGGCGCGAACAAGTTTGCCGGTCTCAAGCCCGGTGCGCAGACGTTGTTGGAAACCGAGCGCGGCGAGCCCTTGCTGGTGGCCAAGAACTACGGCGGCGGGCGCGTGCTGGCGTTTGCCGGAGACTCGACTTGGCGTTGGCCCTTGCACGGGTTCGTCTCGCAACACAAACGCTTTTGGCGGCAGACGATCTTGTGGCTCGCACAGAAAGATATTCGCTCCGATGGCAACGTGTGGGTGCGACTCGATCGCCGGCGATTTGCACCCGGTATGCGAGTCGAGTTCACCGCCGGAGCGCGGAACGAAACGGGCGACACCGTGCGAGACGCGAAATACACGGTCGAAGTTTCGACGCCCGACGGTCGCAAGTTGCCGGCGCGACTCAATCAAATGACAAACGGCGATCAACAGGGACTCGTGCTCGATGCGATGGAACCAGGCGACTATACGATCCAAGTCCGCGCTCAAGTCGGGGGCGTAGAACTAGGCACGACTCAGGCACGGTTTTTGGTCTATGAACAAGACTTGGAGTTAGAGAACCCCGCCGCTGACCGTGGGACACTCGAAGCGATCGCCGCCATGACCGGTGGCAAGACCGTCGCTCCCGAGCAACTCGGGTCGTTGGTCGACGAGATTCGCAGCACGATCAAGCAATTCGAAGTCGAGACGCAAGTCAAAGACACGCTGTGGGACACGTGGCCCTTCTTTATGCTGTTTATCGCGTTGCTAACTGCCGAGTGGTACCTGCGCAAGAAGTGGGGACTGGTATAAAAAACGAGGCGTGTCGCCGCAACCACTCGGCCGACACGCCTCGTCATGACTCAGCGAACTCACTGCGACCTCAGTGTGCCATGTCCACGTCTTCGTGGACATGCGTTGTCACCCAGGAGCATGCCCACGCGACGTGGGCATGGCACGCAACTCACTCAAGCAGCATAACTCCCGACGCTACGCGCCTTTGATCTCGACGCGCACCGGACGCGCCGATGCCGCCTTGGGCAACGTCACTCGTAGAACTCCGTTTTCCAATGAAGCACTGACCTTTTCGGCATCAATGTCAGCCGGCATGCGCAACGTGCGGGCGAACTCGTTGTCGGTTCGTTCCTGACGCAAGTAGGTCACGCCTTCGACTGCAGCGGACTGCCGACGACCTTTGAGCGACAACTCGGGACCCATCACCGAGATCTCGAGATCTTCCTGGCGATAACCGGGCAGATCGATCTCAGCGACGAACTCGCCTTCCTGTTCCCAGACGTTGACCGGCGGGCAGCTCACTTTGCCACCAGCCTGCGACGCGCCGAGACACTCGTCCATAAAACGATCCACCTCGTCACGCAGCTGCACCAAACGAACATTTTGAAACGGACGGAAACGTACCATGGCAAGGACCTCCTCAGTTAAACACCCGACTGTCGGCCAACGGTCTCGATTGGTCGGGCCAAATGTTTGCGATGAACGGTAAGGGCGTCTGTCGGGCGACCAGGTCAACGCTGGTGGCACCCGGCGAGACGTCGACAAACATATTTTGCAAAGTCCGTGCCAATAACTCAAAAACGCGACAGTCGCTTCGCAACATACTGGAATTAAATGAGTTGTGAAAATTGATGGCGCGCGAGTCTCGATGCCAAAATGGCAGCTCGCGTCAGTCGACTCGGTTGCACCACGAGTATTTCCCCGGCGTGATGCCCACGCCGGAGCACCTCTCGCGTGTGTAAACCCCGTTCGGCCAAAACGTTGCGACTCAAATCCGTTTCGCCGTTTCCCGTTGTCCATAACGCCCGCAATCTTTATACTGCCGACCTAACTTGCGCCGCTGGCAAGGTGGATGGTGGCATGTTCCTTTTGACTGCGCGTTGGAAACGTCCATGAAGTTCTCGCTCATCGATCGAATTGTCGACCTCGAGCCCAATGCGCGGATCGTTGCCATCAAGAACCTGTCGTTGGCCGAGGAGTATTTGGCGGACCATTTTCCGGGTTTTCCGGTGATGCCGGGCGTCTTGATGCTCGAAGCCATGACCCAGACCGGGGCGTGGTTGATCCGAGTCAGTGAAGATTTCCAGCACAGCGTGGTCGTCCTGCGCGAAGCGAAAAACGTGAAGTACGTCAATTTCGTCGAGCCAGGCCAAACGCTGATGCTGACCTGCGAGATCGCCGAGCATGGTCCGCGCGAGACGAAGTTGAAAGCGACTGGCACGGTCAACGGCGAGCAAGTCGTCTCGGCGCGATTGGTGCTCGAGCGCTATAACTTGTCCGAAGAAGATCCGACGCAGACCATGGTCGACGAAGCGATTCGTCGCAACATGCGCGAGTTGCTGGCGGTCATGTACAAACCACCGGTGCCGGCTTAGTTCGCGTGTTCTTTGTTTACGCTCGACGCGATCAGCGTACGATCTCGTCGCAACATCGATATTTGTTTGTCCTCTTTGACGTGTAGTGGGAGTTTGCCGCATGGCTTCAGAATCAGAAGTGTTTGAGAAGGTTCGCACCGCTTTGACCGACGCCTTGGGCGTGGATGACGACGAAGTGGTCCCCACCGCGACGCTGGTCGGCGACTTGGGTGCCGAGAGCATCGACTTTCTCGACATCGTCTTCCGTCTCGAAAAGGCGTTTAACGTCAAGATTCCGCGCGGCGAACTGTTTCCCGACGACATCTTGACCAACGCTCAGTACGTCAAGGAAGGCAAGCTGACAGCCGAAGGTATGTCCGAGTTGAAGAAGCGGATGCCGTTTGCCGATCTGTCGCGGTTCGAGCAGAACCCGTTGGTCAAAGACTTCGGCAATCAATTGACTGTTCAAGACATGTGCCGTTACGTGGCCAGCAAGCTGTCGTAAGTCGGCCGACGAATCGCGGACAGCGCTCGGTGGTTGCCCCAGAGCTTTGGCACGCCGTTCGCTGCCTGATTCGCTATGAAAGGCGGGTTCAGTAACTCGTTTTTCCAAGCGTCACCTCATCGCGGGGCTCGATCGTCGAGCCCTGCGAATCACCAGCGTTCTCGTGCAAGGCGTCTCCGGCGATGCGATGGATTTGGATCGATCGGTTCGTGGAATTTGAATCCGGCAAACGCGCCGTGGCGCTCAAGAACGTCACGTTGGCCGAGGATCATTTGCACGACCACTTCCCCGGCTGGCCCGTGATGCCCAACTCGCTCATCACCGAGGGGCTCGCGCAGACCGGCGGCTTGTTGATCGGCGAGTCGTTCGACTTTGAGAAGAAGGTTGTGCTCGCGCGCATTCCCAAAGCGGCATATCACTTTGCCGTGCGACCCGGTGACCAACTGCACTACACGACCGAGGTCGAGTACGTGCACGAAGATGGCTCGATGGTTCGCGCCACCAGTCGCGTGGGCGACCGTGTCCAGGCCGAGATGGAGATCGTCTACGGGCATATCGGTGCGGGCACCAGCGCGCCCGAGTTGTCCGAGCAGAAGAGCTTTGTGTTTACGATGAAGTTGTTGGGGATCTTCGATGTCGGCCGCGGTGCCAATGGCGCGCGTGCGATCGAGCCTCCGGGTTTGATTCGATTTCAAGAGAAAGTTGCGTAGCGGCTCGTGAGCCTTGGTTTTAGGGCCTCCCGCGAGTGGGCCGGTCACAATTCAGGATGGTTGGAATGATGCGTCGACGTGTCGTGGTTACCGGAATCGGGTGTGCAACCCCGGTCGGCAACGACATTCCCACTCTTTGGAAGCAGCTGCTCAAGGGCGTGTCGGGCGTCGGCTACACGACGTTGTTCGATGCGAGCCGATTCCCTACTCAGATCTCGGCCGAGGTGAAGAACTTTAACTTGGCCGACTACGGTGAAGATCCGCGCGAGTGGGAAGGCGTAAGTCGACATACGAAGTTCGCCGTCGGCGCTGCATTGCAGGCCTTCAAGGACTCGTCGCTGGCGGGAAAGATTGGCGATCCAACGCGCTTTGGTGTCTACCTGGGTAGCGGTGAAGGGACGCAAAACTTCCCCGGCTTTGCCCAAATGGTGGTCGCCGGGCTGAATGGCGATGTCGTTGACGATAACCTCTATGCCAAGAAGGGGCTCGACGTTCTCGATCGCCAAGCCGAACTCGAACAAGAACCGAATCTTCCTGCGGCGCACTTGGCCGGATTGTTCAACGCCCAAGGTCCGAATTCGAACTGTCTCACCGCCTGTGCAGCGAGCAGCCAAGCGATCGGTGAAGCCACCGAAATGATTCGTCGCGGTGCGGCCGACATCATGCTCTCGGGCGGCGCTCACAGCATGATCCATCAGTTCGGCGTGACCGGCTTCAATTTGCTCACCGCTCTGAGCACTCGCAACGACGAACCGCAACGTGCGTCGCGACCGTTCGACAAAGATCGCGATGGTTTCGTGCTCGGCGAAGGGGCGTCTATGCTCGTGCTTGAAGAGTTGTCGCATGCTCAAGCCCGCGGCGCAAAGATTTACGGCGAGGTCACCGGCTACGGTTTGACCGCCGATGCGTATCGTCTGACCGACACGCATCCCGAGGGTCGCGGCGCAATCCGCTGCATGAAAATGGCGCTCGACGACGCAGGTGTGAATCTCGATCAGGTCGATTACATCAACGCGCACGGTACGAGCACCGATGTCAACGATCGCGTCGAAACGATTGCGATCAAGAACGTCTTTGGTCCGCAGGCGTACAAGATTCCGGTCTCGAGCACCAAGAGCATGACCGGACATATGATCGCCGCGGCCGGCGCTACGGAGTTGATCATCTGCCTGCTCGCGATTCGTGAACGAGTCGTGCCGCCGACGATCAACTACGAAACGCAAGATCCCGATTGCGATCTGGACTATGTCCCCAATCAGCCGCGCAATGTGGCGCGTTGCGATGTCGCCTTGAGCAATAGCTTTGGCTTCGGTGGGCAGAACACCTGCTTGGTCGTCTCGCGGTTCACGGGCAAGTAGCGTCCTGGTGCGCTCGCCGAGTCATCCGCGAACTGTCTGACCATGCCTCGCCAAGAGTCGGTGACCGGGACCGAATCCTTTTTAGGCCTTCGGGGCCTGCTAGCTCGGCGAAGGGGGTCGGCCATTCGCATTGACCCATCTTGCCAAACGCTATAAACTTCCTAGCTGGAAAAGGTTGCGCACACGGTGCGCTCGCATGACGCGGGTGCTGCCAACGGATTTGGCTGCGCGACGCCGACCAATTTCAATTCTTACGGTGCTGAGCCCATGCAGGTCTTGGAGCGGATCTTCGACAGTATCACCGTGCTGTTTGGAAACGCCGGGCGTTCGTTCGAGCGCACCGTCACGTCTCTTTTCGGCACCTCGAATGCTCGTTATATCCGCAAATTGCAACCGAAAGTCGAGGCGATCAACGCCCTTGAGCCGCAATATCAGGCCATGTCCGACGCCGAGCTGCGTCAGCAGACGTTCGAGTTTCGCAAACGGCTCGAGGCCGGCCAGACGCTTGATGACCTCCTAGTCGAGGCCTTCGCCGTCTGCCGCGAGGCGTCGCGACGATTTATCGGTCTGCGTCACTACGATGTCCAGCTGATGGGTGGCATGGTGCTGCACAGCGGCTGCATCGGCGAAATGATGACGGGCGAAGGCAAGACCCTGGTCGCCACGTTGCCGGCGTATCTCAACGCCCTGAGCGGCAAAGGTGTCCACGTCGTCACGGTGAACCCGTACCTCGCGCGCCGCGATATGGAATGGATGGGCCCCGTCTACATGGGCCTCGGACTCACAGTCGGCGCGATCTACCCCAACCAAGACCCCAGCGAAAAGCAAGCTGCGTATCAAGCCGACATCACCTACGGCACGAACAACGAGTTCGGCTTCGATTACCTGCGCGATCACATGAAGCCCGCGCGGCGTGGCGATCCGCGCTATGATCCGAGCCAGCAACAGGCGCAGGGTCGGCTCAACTTCGCCATTATCGACGAAGTCGACAACATTCTGATCGACGAAGCCCGCACGCCACTCATCATCTCCGGCGCCGCGCATGACGACGTCAAGCGATACGTCCGCGCCGACGAGATTGCGCGTCGTCTCAAGAAAGATGTGCACTTCGAGGTCAAAGAGAAAGAGCACACCGTTCAACTGACCGACGACGGTGTGCGTGAGGCCGAGCGACTGGCGGGCGTCGAGAGCTTTTACACCGCCGGCAACATGGACTGGCCGCACTTGATCGACAACTCGCTCAAGGCCCATTACCTGTACAAACGCGATGTGAACTATGTCGTGCAAAACGACGAGGTCATTATCGTCGACGAGTTCACAGGCCGCCTCATGCAGGGTCGTCAATGGAGCGACGGTTTGCATCAGGCCGTGGAAGCCAAAGAAGGGGTAAAGATCAAAGAAGAGTCGCAAACCTACGCCACGATCACGCTGCAAAACTTCTTCAAGCTCTACAACAAGATTTGCGGCATGACCGGCACAGCCATGACCGAGGCCAGCGAATTCTGGAAGATCTACAAGCTCGACGTGGTCGCGGTCCCCGGCAATCGCAAGATCCAACGGGCCGACAACTCGGACGTGATCTATCGCACGGTCAAAGAAAAGTACGAAGCGATCGTCGACGAAATCGTCCGCTTGCATCGTTACGACACCGTGTATCTCAAGGGTGGCGAAACGCACGTCGGCACGATCAAGAAAGAGGATGACTCGCGCATCGTGCTCGAGATTCGCGAGAAGAAGAACGAGGAAGAGTTCAAGAAAGATCAGATCGAGAAGATCGAACGCAAAGGGCGGCCAATCCTGGTCGGCACCGTCTCGATCGAGAAGAGCGAACGACTCAGCTCGATGCTCGAACGGATGGGCATCCGTCACGAGGTGCTCAATGCCAAGCATCATCAGCGCGAGGCCGAGATTATCGCCCAGGCCGGTCGTCACAACGCCGTGACGATCGCCACGAACATGGCTGGCCGTGGTACCGACATCATCTTGGGTGGTAATCCCGAGACGATGGCTTGGGCCCAATTGCAGAACAAATACCCGACGCGTCTCGAAGTGCCGCAAGATGAGTGGATCAAGCTCGTCACGGACATCGAGCAGCGCGAGAACATGAAGGCCGAGGGGCAGTTGGTGCGTTCTTTGGGCGGCTTGCACATCATTGGTACCGAGCGTCACGAGGCCCGCCGCATCGACTTGCAATTGCGCGGTCGCGCTGGCCGACAGGGTGATCCCGGTTCGAGCCGGTTCTATCTGTCGCTCGAAGACGATTTGATGCGCATCTTCGCCGGCGAATGGGTCAAGAACATGCTGACCCGGCTGGGCATGCAGGATGGCGAAGCGATCGAAAGTCGCATGGTCAGCCGTCGCATCGAAGGGGCACAAAAGAAGGTCGAAGAGCGCAACTTCGAGATTCGCAAGAGCCTGCTCGAATATGACGAGGTGATGGACGAGCAACGCAAACGCGTCTACAGCTTCCGCCAGAGTATTCTCGATGGCGTGAATTGCAAGTCGAAGATCGTCGCCATGATGCGCACGCAGATCAATCGCCACGTGAGCGAGTTCATGGATCGTGACTACGGCGCGGCGACGTTTGCCAATTGGGCCAGCAATGAACTGAGTTGCACGCTTGAACCGAACGACTTCCGCGGCGTCGAGTTCGGCCAGGCGCAACGCATCGCGCTCGACGAAGCTCAACGTCAGGCCGAGACGCAGGTCATCGACGCGATCGAAGAAAACTTGCCCGACGACGTGGAAGAAAGTGAATGGAATTGGGAAGCGCTCACCCGCGGGATGAATACCCGTTGGCAACTGAGCCTTGGCCCGAACGATTTGCGCAAGGCCGGTCGCGGTCACGCGGCGGAGTTGCTGCTGGAGAAGATTCGCACGCAGCTTGAGAAGACCGACTTCTCCGAAGGTGAGCGGTTCCTCGATCCCGAGTACGGGCTGCGGACCACCTGCGCTTGGGTGCAGTACAAGTTCGGCGTCGAATTGCCGCTCGACGAAGCCCGCGGTAAAGAGCTTGAGCCGCTCAAGGCGATCGTGCTCGAAAAGGCCCAAAAGGCATACATCGATCGCGAGATTCACTATCCGGTGCTCACCGGTTTGGCGCATTTCACCCAAGAAGATTCGCACGGCGCGAAACGAGTCAACGGCACGGGCATGGCCGGTTGGGCCGCTCTGCGATTCGCTGATGAGGTCTCTGCCGAAGAACTCGAGAGCAAATCGTCCCTCGAAGAAGCGATGCCGCTGCTCATGGAGGCGAGCCGTCGCGATCACGCCAAGGTTGAGAAGTCGCTCGCCGAGATTACGGATTATGTGCGACGGACGCTCGATGCTGATGTCGGTGCGGCTCGCCAGACTGTACGCAACGAAACAGTCGACAAGCTTATCGAGTGGCTGCAAGCACGTTGCCAAGTGACCGCGTCGCGCGACATGCTCGTCGATCTGTCGCGAACTGAGTTTGAAGAACGATTCTTCTCGCAAGTCGAAGATCATCTGCGGCCCGAGATGCGGCGGATGGAACGTCAGGTCGTGCTGCAATTGCTCGACACGGCGTGGAAGGAACACTTGCTGGCGATGGATCATCTGCGCGAAGCAGTGCGGATGCGCAGCGTGGCTCAGGTCGATCCGAAGGTCGAATACAAGCGCGAAGGGATGCGGATTTACGAAACGATGTGGGAGGCGGTCGGCGAACGTACCACCGATCTCATCTTCCGCATGGAGAACCTCGATGACGGGTTCGTCGGTTCGACGTTCTCCGAAAGCCGCGCCGTGCACGAGTCGATCGATAGCGGCAGCGTGACCCAAGGCATGATCGCTGGCAGCGCACCGCCTGCCGACGCTCCGTCGGGCGAACCGGCCGAGAAAATCGAGCCGATCCGCAATCTTGGACAGACCGTCGGTCGCAACGATCCCTGTCCATGCGGCAGCGGCAAGAAGTACAAGAACTGCTGTTTGCGTAAAGGCGCCGCCGCGGGGGATTAGAGCCATGTCGACCGCTCGAGCGACTGCGAAAGATCAGGTTCGCGAAGTCTTAGATCAATTGCCAGAGGACGCTACGCTCACCGAAATCGTCCGTGCCATTGCGTTTTCCCGCATAGTCGAGAAAGGTCTGGCGCAAGCCGAAGCGGGGCAGTTGATTGACGATCAGGAAGTACTCAAATTGGTCGAGGCATGGGAAGCGTCCGCTGGACTCCAGAAGCCGTCGAATGGCTGACGCGGATTCGTGATTACTTGGCTGAACGAAATCCAACAGCCGCTGCCAAGGTGGCGCGCGGAATCTATTCGCAAGTTCAACGATTAAGAGCTCATCCTGACCTGGGATACGTGCTCAACGCGAAGCACCCAACAGTACGTTGCCTTTTGTTCGGTCACTATCAGATCATTTATCGGCGACTCGACGACGGAGTTGAGATTCTCGGTATCTTTCACGCATCGCTAAATTTGGAACGTTTCTTCCCCTCGTTTTAAGCGGTAGAGACATCGAACACCGGGAAAGGATACCCGTGGCGGGTTGGTGCCTGAATCTGCTTTACGCCTTGCTGCTGATCGCGGCTGCGCCGTGGATCGCGTGGCGGGCGTGGTTCACCGGTCGCTATCGCGAAGCGTGGCGTGCCAAGCTGCTCGGTCACGCGCCGCACCGCACGAGTCTCGGACCGTGTGTCTGGATTCATGCCGTCAGCGTCGGCGAGGTCAATCTTGTGGCGACGATCATTCGCCATCTCCGCGATGAACGTCCCAACGTGACGATCTTTCTGTCGACCACGACCAAGACCGGCTACGATCTCGCGCAAAAAAAATACGCCGGTTGCACCGTGTTTTACGCCCCGCTCGATTTCACTTGGGCGGTAGCGACGGCGCTCGACCGAGTGCGGCCCGACTTACTGATCTTGGCCGAGCTCGAGATTTGGCCCAACTGGATTGCCGCCGCGCAGGCGCGTGACATTCCCATCGCGGTGATCAACGGGCGACTGAGCGCCCGTAGCTTTCGAGGTTACCGTCGGCTGCGTTGGTTGCTTCGACCAAGCTTCGCGCGGCTGTCGATCGTGGCGGTGCAGAACGAGGAGTATGCCGCGCGGTTCCTAGATTTAGGCGCTAAGCCGACGGCGGTGCATGTCACCGGATCGGTCAAGTTCGACGGCGCTCGCACCGATCGCGGCAATGCCCAAACGCAGCAACTCGCCGAGTTGGCCGGGATCACGCCCGACGACATCGTGTTTCTCGCCGGCAGTACGCAAGAGCCCGAAGAGGTGGCGGCGATCGAGACGTATTGTTTCGTTAGCGCGGTGCATCCTCGGTTACGATTGATCATCGTCCCGCGGCATCCCGAGCGATTCGAGTCAGTCGCGAAGCTGCTCGATCAATTGGGCGTGGCTTGGCAGCGACGTTCGCAGTTGAGTTCCACATCGGCTCAGCCCGACGCCCGTATTTTGCTCGTCGATACGATCGGCGAACTCGGTGCCTGGTGGGGCACCGCGGCGATCGGCTTCGTCGGTGGCAGCTTGGGCTCGCGCGGCGGTCAGAACATGATCGAGCCCGCGGCTTATGGGGCG
>JAEUIL010000236.1 GCA_016794255.1 Planctomycetaceae bacterium
GACACAACTGATTGCGCCCAGTGCGAGGGCCACGATTCCCAGCGTGCGACTCCGAAACTTATAGTTTCTGAAACCGGCCCAAATCTTTACAACCGCTGGCGGAATGATCAGCAACGACCAACCCACAAAGACAGCGAACATCAACCATGGCGGTGGAGCGTTCTGCAGATTGCGTTGCTCGGGCGGCAGAATATTCTCGAATTGCGTCGACATGAACACGCCGATGCCAAGCATGTACAAACCGTACAGCAGTTCCAACACACCTTCGACGATGAGCAAGATCGCCACCACGGTGATTTGTCGTGCCCAGCCGCCGATCGTGCCGTCGAGCGATTGTGCCGAAGAAAAATCTCCGGGCGGAGTTAATGGCGGCTCGAACGGGTTCGATTGACTCATCGACTTGCCCCCAGGCTAAGATGGGTTAACTCGCCGCTTGGAGCGCCGCGATCAACCGATCGAGATCGCTTGTGTCATTGTAAGCGTGTGGACTGATCCTAATCCGGCCCGCGCGGCAACTCAACACGACGCCGCGGTCCAAACACCGGCGGCGCACGGCCAAGCACGGTTCGTCGCCCCAGGAAAACGCTACGATCCCGCTGCGCGACGCACTCGCATCGCTGCCGACAACCGTGGCCCCCGCGCTCCGCAGCCGCTCGCGGGCCTCGGCGGTGTATATCAACAACCGCTCACCGATCGACGCGGGCCCGTATTCGAGCAGCAAGTCGAGACTCGCTCCCAGGCCGATCTGGCCGGCCATGTTGTACGTGCCACCCTCGTATCGCGCGGCAGTCGGTTTCCAACGCGGATCGATCCGGCTGAAATCGCCCCCTTGCACGACACTATTCCAGCCGACGCCGATGGGCCGAAGTTGATCGAGCAGTTCGCGGCGAGTGTAGAACAGCCCAGCGCCCTCGGGCCCAAGCAGCCACTTGTGTCCGTCGGCCGCCCAAAAGTCGACCGGCGTCCGGTTCACATCCAACGGAAAGACGCCGAGCCCCTGAATTGCGTCGAGAAACACGAGCGGCCCCCGGCGATGAACGGCGTCGACGAGCGTGTCGAGATCGTGTCGCCAACCATGGGCGTAGCCAACCCAACTGACCGCCACGATCCGCGTGCGATCATCACAGGCCGCGAGCAATTGTTCGAGCGTGACGTGATCGCCGTCGGGCTCGACCCGCCGGGCCTCGACACCCCGCGCGGCGAGGTTCAACCACGGATACTGATTCGACGGAAACTCGTCGGCCGGCAGCACGACGTTGTCTCCCGATCGCCAATCGAGCCCCTCGGCCACAAGGTTGATGCCCGCGGTGGTGTTGGGCAGCAGTGCAATCTCGGCGGGGTCGGCGTTCACGAGTCGAGCGGCTGAATGTCGGGTCTGTTCGAGCCGGGCGGCCCAATCGAGCCAATGGGCGTCGCCATGTTCGGTCGAGTCCGCGAGCCAGGCCTGCATGGCGTCACGGGCGGGTGCCGAGAGGGGTGCGACCGCGGCATGGTCGAAATAGGCGTATCGTACGGCGACCGGCATTTGCCGCCGAAATGCGGTCCAGTCCGGAGCTGGCGAAGTCGGAGACATGGCACTCCCTCGAATGCGGAATTCCGGTCACAAGCCGTGACGCGAACGTGACTTGCGATCGGGCGGGCACCCCGTGACAGCACGCTCGCCGTGATTATACTAGGGAAGCCTCTGGGATGTACCGACCTAACGAGCCCCGTCATGGCCAAAGTTCTCTGTATTCTGTCGCTGATCGTGGCCGTGGTGTTGATGCTGTTGTTTGGGCTCGATGCGGCTCTGCCCGACGGCTTTATCTTTCGCAAGGCGAGCTTGACGATGGACATCGGGTTCGCCGTCGCCGCCGGAGTCTTGGCGTATCTCAGCTGGTCGTCGTTCCGCGAGCAGAAGTAGCGTCGAGAGTGCCTGAGATCACGTAGAGACTGGCAACAAGCAAATTGACCGTCCGGCTTCACTCGGACTGAGATCAGCAGCTGGCCAACGTCGGCACCTTGCCGGAACTGCGCAGACTGGCTCCGGCCCACTTGCCAACGAACGATCTGCTTTCGTTACGCAGCGCGGCTCAGAATCGATCGCGAGGGGCGCGACTGATGGTGCTTGGTGACTTGAGCGACGCTCTGGTCGATGGTCAAAATCTGCAACTGACCTGCGGCCCGACGTTCGGCGGCGTGACGCAGCAGACCGGTGAGCACGGCGTGCGACGTGCGACGTTCCGGAGCGAGCGACCGGAGATCGATCGACAGTTGCATGGTGTTCTGCTCGCGAATGGCACGATCGATCGCACGTCGCCCGGCCGAGAGTCCTGTGCCGGGCACGGTCAACTCCGTCGGGAATTGCCAGACGCCCCACCGCGCCATGTGCGGCCGAAGCTCGGCCTGCGGCCCGCGACCGACGCTCGCCAACTGCTGCCACAGCGAACGAGTTTGCACATGCGGCGGAGCCGATCGCAGCGCCGTGATGCCAAACCGCGGCAGCAAGTCGAGATACCCCACGCGACAACCCGAGGCGAGATTCAGGGTCGTCGGCACCTGACCGGCCAGTCGGGCCTGACTCAGCCGGCGATGCATTTGTTCGACGAACGCACTGCGCGGCAGATGCGAGCCGACAAGCGATGCGTTGGCGTGAATCGCGAGTTCGTGACTCGACTGCCGCACGATCTCGTCCCCCAGCGGATGCGCCACGTCGGTGAGACCCCAGGTGGCGACGATCGAGTGCCGATGGAAACTTTCCAACAGATCGCGAGCGGCTCGTTCGAGGTCGTCGAACGCCGCTCCCCACGTGACATCGGGAAACTCGACATCGACCGACACAATCAGCGTCGCGGAACGGCTCACGGCCATCTCTGCATCCTTCCGTGGGTAAGCGACAAAACGGTGATTACCCGCCTGTGAGCTGACGCTGGCGATGACCAAAACTCTCGCCGGCCACGTCGCTCCCGACGGGCGCAGCACGTTCGCTCACAAATTGTCGTCGGAGAGATCGGACCGGGGGCTGGATGCAAAGCTGGCGCGTCGCTAGAGTTTCGCGCCCGAGTGATAAACCGTGACGAACATGCCGCGCGCAACGAGGCGCGAACAGTTTCGAGGGGGTGAGTTTACCCGACTCACCCCGTGCAATTAGCCGCGAGCGTCGGTCGTCACAGACCGCACAATCGCGTCGACCAGACCGGGCATCGTGTACTCGGTCGCCTCGACATGCGGCGTGAACCCGAGCTCGCGTAAGGTCTGCGACGTGATCGGACTGATGCTCGCCAGCTTGGCGCGTCGTAACGCATCGCCCCACATCGCCGCGAGCGACCGAGCAATCGCCGAGCTCGTGACCGTCACCCAGTCAACTTCACCGGCATGGAGCAGCCCCGTCAACTCGGCGTCGGGCACGGTCACATCCACGCTGCGATACGCGACCACTTGCTCGACGTGGCCCCCGGCCGCCTGCAATTGCTCGGCCAGCACCTCACGCCCCCGACTCGCGCGAACCAGCAGAAACCGTTTCCCCGCGGCTTCGGCGTTCAGCGCCTGAGCGAGCGCCTCGGCTCGATACTCGCCGTCAGGCAGTCGATCGGCGCGGAGATGGTACTTGGCCAATTCGTCGCTCGTGCCGGGACCGATCGCGGCGAGTTTGGTGTTCGCCAGCCGTCGCCAATCACCGCCGAGTGACCACCAGCGATCGAACCACATCCGCACGCCATTGCTACTGCTGAACACCAACCAATCGAACTCGCTCACGCGCCCGATGGCCGCGTCGACGGCCGACCAGTCGGCGGGCGGTTCGATGGCGATCGCCGGCTGAATACGCACCTCGGCACCGAGTTCCTGCAACGGATCGCGCAGCGCGAACGACTGTCCCTCAGGCCGTGTGACAATGATCCGCTGACCAAACAACGGACGAGTCGCGAACCACGATACGCTCGACTCCGCGGCGGCAGCTTCTCCCACTATGAAGATCACCGGCGGACGCAGCCGTTGCTCGGCGACGAGTGCCGGCAAGCCGCCGAGTGTGGTGCGCTGCACGGTTTGATCGGACCACGAACATCGGCGGACAATCGCCACCGGCGTGCTCGCCGACTTGCCACCCTCGATGAGCGCCGCCGACCATTCGCCCACGGTGGTCACGCCCATGTACATCACGATGGTGCCAGGAAAGCTGGCGAGTGCGCGATACTCGACGGCTGGTTCGCACTTGTCGGCGTCTTCGTGACCCGTGACCAAGGCCACGGCGCTGGCAAACTTGCGATGCGTGAGCGGGATACCGGCATGCGACCCGCTGGCCAAGGCGGCGGTAATACCCGGCACGATCTCGAACGGCACGCCGGCGGCGGTCAGTGCGTCGGTCTCTTCACCAAAGCGGGCAAAGACCGCGGGGTCGCCCGCCTTGAGCCGGACCACGGTGCGTCCCTGCTGAGCGGCCTCGACCATCCGGGCGTTGATTTCCGTCTGACTCAAGCGCGGCGCGCGACCGTGTCGGCCCAGACAGACGAGTTCGGCACCCGTGCGGGCGTGTTCGAGCAACTGGGGATTGACCAGATAGTCGTACAGCACCAGGTCGGCCCGACGCAGGGTTTCGACGCCGCGGAGCGTGAAAAGTCCGGGGTCGCCGGGCCCCGCGCCGACGAGATAGACCGGTCCGAATCGGTGTGCCAAATACTTGCGCATACGGTACGGGGCTGGTAAACTAGAGGAACTGTACTGCGGAGCCACGCCGCTCGGGCGTTGATCGCCGTTCTACGCCGCAGCCTCATCATAGCCAGAATCGTCTCGGGAACGCATCGTATGTCCGCTGAGAAACCGGCCCCCGGTCGACAACCCATTCCGCCCGCGCTGCGCCGTCAGTTGCAAGCGTGCTACGAGAAAGGAGCGGCGGTCTCGGCCAAAGGCGAGTTCGACTACGCCACCGATATGTTTGCCACGTGTGTCACCAAAGACCCGGCGAACGTGTTGTACGTGAAGAGTTTGTTGTCGAATCTGGCCAAAAAGTATGGCAATAACAAGAAGGGGAGCAAACTCGCCTCGATCACTGGGATGGGTGCCAAAGGGACGGTCAAAAAGTGCGTGGTGGCCAAGGATTGGCCCGGTGTGCTCAAGGCCGGCATTGAATACCTGAAGCTGAATCCCTGGGACGTGGGGACGCTTACCGATATGAGCCGCGCCTGCGAACTGATGCAGTGCGACGAGGCGCAGGTCGAGTATTTGAAAATGGCGGTCGACGGCTCTCCGACCGATATCGAAGCCAATCGCCAAGCGGCTCGGGGATTCGGTCGCAATGGATTGTTCGATCAGGCTGTGCAGTGTTGGCTTGCCGTGCTGAAACAAAAGCCCGAAGATGAAGAGGCCAAGCGCGCGATCCCGAATTTGCAGATCGAACGCACGATTCACAAAGGGGGCTACGAACAAGCCGAGAGCACCCAGGACGCGCGGAAGAACAAGATCAACGATGACGACGACGATGAAGCACGTCTGACGCCGATCCAGCGACTGGAACGGGCCATCGAGAAAGATCCGACCCAAGTCGAGAAAGTGATCGAGCTCTCGGATATGTTCGCCCGTGAGGAGAAGTACTCCGAGGCCGAGCGAGCGCTGGCGATCGGCATTCAGGCTTCACCGGGCGACATCCAACTGCGCGAGCGGTTAGAGGACGTGCAGATTCGCTTCTTCCGGCAGCAGCTCGAGATTGCCAAGAAGAAGGCCGAGGCCGAACGGACGCCAAAGTCGATCGAGATCTACAACCGGCTGCGCGAAGAGCTGATCGCCAAGGAAATCGAGATCTACGCTTCGCGCACGCAACGCTACCCGGCCAACTTGGGCTTCAAGTTCGAGCTCGCCACGCGGCTGCAAAAGGCCAAGAAGATCGACGAAGCGATCGCCCTGTTGCAGGAATGCCGTAGCGACCTGAAACGCAAAGGTCAGGTCCATATGGCCCTGGCCAAGTGCTTTATTGACAAGAAGGTCTACAAACTGGCGATGGCCAATTACGAGTTGGCGGTCGAGGCGGCCGGTTCGGCTGGTACCGACGAGAAAAAGTTCGCTCTTTACTCGGCCGGCACCCTGGCGGTCCATATGAAAGACCTCGACAAAGCCGAAAAATACCTCTCCGAGCTGGCTAATCTCGATTACGGCTACAAGGACGTGTCGAAGTGGCTGGACAAACTGGCTGAACTTCGCGAAGATGGAGGGTCTGCACCGGCGGAGTAGCGGTCGCGGTTGATTGTTGCCCGCGTCGGTTTCCTGTTCCAATTTCGAGATCTGCACGAACCATGCCCAATACCAAGAGTGCCAAGAAGCGTCAGAAGCAAAACCTCGTCCGTCGTGCTCGGAACAAGGCCGTGACCAGCGCAGTAAAGACGCAGCTCAAGAAGGCCCGCGCCGCCGTGAAGGCTGGCGATCTGACCGCCGGTGCCACCGAGAGCAAGCTGGCGCAGAAGAAGGTCGATCAAGCCGCCGCTAAGGGTGTGGTGCATCGCAATGCCGCCGCTCGCGCCAAGTCGCGTCTGTCGGCCGCTTTGAAGAAGGCCAAGGCCGCCGCTGCCGGCAAGTAGTCTCAGCCTGTCGAACCGTTTCGCTAAGTGATGGTGTGACGGCCAGACTGCGATGAACCAATGCGATCTGTTTGTGTGCCATGGCCACGTCTTCGTGGCCATGTTCGTTGAATGAACGCCTGCTCGCGCAGTCGTGAGCCTGGCACGCCCGTTCTCGTCGGATTGCCATCGCTATGAAAACGCTGCTCGCCATCGGCGCTCATTACGACGACTGCGTGTTTGGTGTGCCGGGCATCATGCTCCAGGCCGTGGCCAAGCACTACCGCGTCGTGATTCTCACGCTCATCGGCGATTACACGAATTGGGTGCCGATCGGCGGCCGTCATCAAGAGCTGCTGCAAGGGACGGCCGAGATCAGCCGTCTGTTCGGAGCCGAGATGCGATATCTGAACTTCAAGTCGCATCGCTTCGACGTCAACGACGAAACCAAACGGGCCGTCGCCGCGGCCGTCGCCGACATCAAGCCCGACATCGCGCTGATGCTGTGGCGGAACGATCATCACGACGACCACGTGGTCGCCTCGCAGCTCAGTGGCATCGCGCTTCGCTATGCAGCGTCGCTGGTCGACGCGCCGAAGTATCGTCCGCCGAAGCAGATTTATCTCTACGACAATGGCCCACGTCACACGATTGGTTTCGAGCCCGACGTGTTTGTCGACACCAGCGACGTCTGGCCCCGGGCGATCGAATGGCTGGGGCGGTTCATGGCGTTAGTGCGCGGCGAAGCCTACGACCCGCAAAAGCCCGACGGCGCTCAGCAAACCAAAGAGGCGATCGCGCTCTATCGCGGCAAGACGTGCGGCGTGAAATATTGTGAAGCGCTCCGCTCGATGGTCCCCGAGCCGCGCGATATCCTGGTTTGACCAAGCTGCGTCGAACTGGTCCGGCCCTTGGAGCGACATTTGGGCAGAATTCTGAGGTCGCGGGCATCTCGGCCCCCGTGGCGAACCTCATTGTCTCGGGCCTCGCGACCGCTATACTCTAACTACTGTGAGGCGTGAGTTTCCCCCGTGTCACACGTTCTGGACCGGAAGTTGGACCGGCCGGAAGCGATCTTTACTAGTCGCGCCCCTTTCACCTGCTTGGAGAACCCCAGCGATGGCTTATACCCTGCCTGCGTTGCCCTACGCAACCAACGCCCTCGAACCGCACATCGACGCGCGGACGATGGAAATTCACCACACGAAGCACCATCAAGCTTATATCACCAATCTCAACAACGCGATTGCTGACACCAAGCTCGGCGATCAAACGATCGAAAAGCTCGTTGCAGCAATCGACTCGGTGCCGGAAAACATTCGCACCGTGGTGCGAAATAACGGCGGCGGCCATGCGAACCACTCGTTGTTCTGGACCATCATGGGACCCAACGGCGGCGGCGAGCCCTCGGGCGAGTTGGCCGATGCGATCAAGAACCATCTCGGCGGCTTTGCCAAGTTCAAGGAAGACTTCACCAAGGCAGCCCTGACGCGCTTTGGCAGCGGCTGGGCATGGCTCAGCGTGGCTGGTGACAAGCGACTGATCGTCGAGAGCACCCCGAACCAAGACAGCCCGCTGATGACCGGGCACACGCCGATCTTGGGCCTCGACGTTTGGGAACACGCCTACTACTTGAACTATCAGAATCGTCGCCCGGACTATGTCGGCGCGTTCTTCAACGTCATCAACTGGAACGCGGTCGCCGATCGTTACAAGGCTGCCAAGTAACGGCTGCTGATCGTTCGCAGAATTTTCTCCCCGCGCTTCAAGGGCTTTCGAGTCTCGAAGCGCGGGGATTTTTTTGCACCTGATCGCGCGCACTCACCACAGCGGCTATAGATTTCCGTGTGCCATGCTCACGTCTGCGTGAGCATGTTCCCTAGTGAAAAAGCATGTCCACAGAGAGAGGGACATGGCATGCCCCTAACTCGCCTCGCTTGCGCCGATCGATTTCAACGCCTCGAGCGCCGCCAACCTCGCCGCGGCGTGATCGACGATCGGTGCGGGATACGTCTCCCCCAACTCGACGCCCGCGGTGCGCAACACCTCCGCCGGAGCGTCCCACGGATGATGAATCCAATCGGTCGGCAGCTTGCTCAGCTCGGGAATCCAACGTCGCACGTAGTCGCCGAGCGGGTCGAACTTGTCGCCCTGCGACACCGGGTTAAAGATGCGGAAGTACGGGGCCGCGTCGGCGCCGCAACCGCCGATCCATTGCCAACCCAACGTGTTGTTCGGCAAGTCGGCGTCGACCAGCGTGTCCCAGAACCACGCTGCCCCGGCCTGCCACGAGATCAACAAATCTTTCACCAGAAACGAGCCGACAATCATCCGCACGCGATTGTGCATCCAACCGGTGTGCCACAGCTGCCGCATGCCGGCATCCACGATCGGATAACCGGTCCGCCCACGCTGCCACGCCCGTAGGGCACGCGGGTTGTCGTGCCAAGGAAACGCGGCGAACTTGGCGCGCAACGGCTGCTCGGGCGTCTCGGGAAAGTGATACAGCAGATGAAACGCGAACTCGCGCCACAGCAGTTGTCGCAGGTAGCCATCGAGCGCCGGCTGTTCGGACTTCGGCAACTCGGCTTGCAGCGTTCGCACGGCATGCCACACTTCGCGAGCGCTGATCTCGCCAAAGTGCAAATGGGGCGACAAGCGCGAGGTCCCGTCACAGTCGGGTCGATCGCGGCGCTCGACGTACGCTCGCACCACATCGTGCAACAGCCGCTTAAGCTGCGTCTGAGCACCTTCCTCACCGGGGGTCCAGAGCGTGGTGAAACCCGCGGCCCACGGCAGCTTGGGGAGCAGCGCGAGCTTGTCGATCGCTACCGACTGCGGCCAGGTTTCCGGAGCCGCGATCCGCTTCGGAGTAGGTAGTGGGTCCTCGACCGCGCCTCGTGCCAAGCACGCTTTCGAGAACGGCGTGTAAACCTGATACGGCTTGCGTTCCTTGGTGCTCACGTCCCACGGTTCGTGCAGCAGCGTGGTATTGAAACTCTCGGCGGCAATGCCATCGCGTTTCAAGCCCGTCTTCACCCGGGTATCACGAGCAATCGCGAATGGCTCGTATCGTCGTCCCCAGAACACGGCGGCAGCGCCGGTCTCGGCGGCGAGTTGTTGCAGTTGTTCGAGCGCCGGCCCCTGACGCACAATCAACCGCGAGCCAAGTTTCTGCAATTGCTCGTCGAGTTGCGTCAGCGAGTTATGCAACCACCACTTGGTCGCTCCGCCGGGGGACCAATGCCCTTCTTCCTCGGGCGACCAAATGAAGACGGGGATCACCGGCCCTGGTCGCGCGACAGCGGCGGCGAGCGCGGCGTGATCGCTCACGCGCAGATCATGGCGAAACCAAACGATGGTCGGAGCGGGCGTCATGAGCGGCGCGTCTTCAGTTGCTAGAAATGGATCGATCGTCACCCCCAGCAGTGTTATAGCGCCACGTCGATCAACGGCAAATCTGGCCCACGGCCGACAGTTTTTCGTCGCTGAGATACGCGTAGCGATTGATCCACACGCCGTGACTACTTGCGTTCCAAGCCGCCTCGAGCCGCCGACGGAAGTCGTCGATCGGTCCGTAACCGTGGGCCAACGCGTACACCGGCATCGTGCCCGCCTCGAACTCGGCCTGCTTGATCTTCCGGGCGATCGCGGCATTCGTGACCGGATGTGGCCGGTCGGGCTCGGGATACACATAATCGGCGAGTTGCGTGTGACCCTCGACCTCGTCGAGATCGAGCAGCCGCACGAGGGCGCGCACGAGCCGAGCTTCGTTCAGCCGCGGATTGGCAGCCAGCAGCTTCGTGCCATAGAAGTTGAGCATCATGGCCCAGTGCATTGTGTACGCCTTGGTGCTGGCTCCTTGGCAATGTCGCGCGGCGCGACTGAAATCAAAGCCCGACGCGATCGTCCACGGTGGCGCAAATGCATTCGGCACCAACTCAACACGCGCGCCAGCAGCGGCGGTCATCGTCTGTCGTGCGCCGGAGAGCAACTCGTCGACCAGCGTTGCCTTGAACTGCCACAGATCGGCGAGGCCCGGGTAGTGGCGGAGCACGTGCCACAACAGATGTCGACCGCCGTCCCCTTCGTTCCAGGCGTCGAGCTGGCGATTCGTCAAACCACCCATCAGTTCCGCGAACGCCCCTTGAGCATGACGCCGCATGCGATCGACATCGTAGCCCAAGCGCCGAGCCGCCGTGAGCGCTGGCTCGCTGAAGTCGAGGAACGCTTCGTCCAAAAAATACGGCGGGTACTCGGGCCAGTCGAGCCGAATGCCGTCCACGTCGGGATAGACCCGCAACAGATCGGTGAGCAACGCGGCGAGATACTTCCGCAAATGCTCGCTGGCCAGCGAACCGTTCTTGGACACGCGTCGCTCGGGGACTTTGCCGTCGGGTCGTCGGGGGAGATCATCCTCGAGGGGACCGCCGAACTGCACGCGATAGCCGGGCGGGATCGCGGCCTGCACTTGCAGGTACACACGCAGATGGCGACCCTTGGCGGCTTGAATAAAGTCGTGGATCACGCGGCCCGACTGCTTCGTCAATTCCGTGGCCGCCGCCGGTTGATATCGCAGCCCGGCGTACAGTTTCGTCGCCGGCTCGAAACTCGGCGCGGTCCGCACGAACAGCTCGCGCTTGCCCCACAAGGGACGATCCAAAAGCCGCACCTGACCAGCGCCCGCGTCGTCGGGTGGCTCGCGACCGCCGGTGTTCGCGTCGGCCTCGGCCATCACGTACGGACTCGTGGCCACGGCCGTGGCACCAGCCCGATCGATCACGTTGTTGAGAACGTGCTCGATCCCTTCGGTCTGCAAGAACTCGGGCAGAACCGTGATTCCCAATTGTTTGCGGCGCGCGGGCATGGATGTTCACTCACCTGATGTCGACTTCGCGAGGATCCCCGAGCGTCGGTTACTTGCCGGTCGTCGGAATGTAGCGATTCACGAGCGCGGCATAATCCTCGCGCACGGGGCTGAACACGTCGAGCACGACACACGGCCCACCCACGGCGACCGCGCGATGCGGCGTGTGCGGCGGAATGATGAACATCGCACCGGGCTCGCAGCGACGCGTCTCGTCGCCAATCGTCAGATTGAGCGTTCCGGAAATGAGGATCCCGCCTTGTTCATGCGGGTGCGAATGCAACGGCACCTCGGCCCCGGCATCCATTTCCAGATACGAGAGCATGAGATGTTCGCCAAACGGCGTCCGCATGCGACAACCGGGAACCGGTTCGATCGGCTGAATATCGCGGATATTGATGAACGGCATCGGGGGCAACTCCGGGGTCGGTTTCAACGCGTTGAGGCTCGGGCCAGACGCAGACAGTATCGACGAGCGCCGCCCGGGAGGAAAGAGAGCCGATGAGTGAACGTTTAAAATGAGCACGCACCTTGATTGTAGGTGGTTTCAGTGCGAGACTAAGTTATGCCGCTAGTTTGGGCAGTGTTAATCTATGTCGATGCTAAAGATGCAAGATGATGGAATAAGACGTAATGCAGATGCGGCGTCACATCTCAGTCAATGCTAGGAATTTGAACGTTATTCGTTTATGCTTTGGGGAAGTTGTCGTTTTACCGAACGACCAGGGGTCTTTGAAACGGTTATTTGAACAGTTCAATGTTTCATTTTAAGCGAGGCAACAATGGATTGGCAACTTCCCAAGTTTGATGCGCCATGTGGCAGTGTTGAGCTGGCCAGTGCGGTTATCAGTTGGAGAAAATGGTATCAAAGTAACGATAAAACGTCATTCCAGGCATCCGAAGGGTTGTTGGCGAACATCAGCGATGGGAATCTAACTCGTCTCATGAGTTTCGCGAGTAAAGCCAGTTGCGTTCCAACGGAAACTCGCTTTCCCGCTTGCACACTATTTGTCAGGAGTCGGTATCCTGTTGGAGACCTTTTGAATGTAGTTAAATTTGAAAGCCGAATTCCGCTCGATGACGTAAAAGTCATCGCCCGCTTGGCTATTATTTGCCCTCGGGAGGAACGGTTCGCGATTCTGGTTGAAGAGCACCAAGGCTCGTTGTTTATTGTCGGAATCGTTAATACGAATGGGCGGCTCGCACTTCCAACTAATGACGGTTGGCCAAGTTTAGGAGCAGCTGGTTTAACCGTAGAGCTTTGTGGGCCCGGACGATTGCGAGTCCGGGAATTAGATCTCGACTTGCAATTAACTCCAGGGGCATTGCACGTAGACCTACTTGAGAATGGCGATTGGGAGTCGCTGTTCCCAAATGGTTTGCGACAGAGGTCGCTTGAAGCATTGCAGAAAGAACTTCCCGGGCTCGAAGTCCAAGACCACGCATTAGCTTGGCGAAGATCGATCAAGGACACATGGACGCAGATGCTACGCCAGATTGCTGTGTTGCGACATGGAGGGGCGGTAGTCGTTTTGCCTGAAGAGCACCTGCGTCACGTAAAGATCGACGGGAATCTTGAGTCTATGGACATCGTGAAGTTAGCCAACGAATCGATACTTTCGTACTGTGCGGCGATGATTGAAACAGATTCGGATCAAAAGCGCGAGTTGCTTAGGGTGGCAAATATTCAAATCGAACGACTTTCCGCAACAATGAGAGGAATTTCGCAGTTGACTGCAGTCGATGGGTGTGTGGTGTTTGACCACCATCTCAGGCTTCGTGGATTTGCAGGCAAGATCGACGCAGAAGACGCGGCAAGAAAAAGTACTCTCGAACTCAAGATTGGCCCATTAGCGTGCTTTCAGAATGAGGACGAACTGCTCAAAAGTTTCGGTACTCGACACGGGTCCGCATACAAACTGTGCAAAGGAGCGCCGAACAGTTTGGCGTTCGTTCTATCACAGGATGGAGGCCTAAGGATATTCTCGAGCGATGCTACGCATGTGCACGTTCGAGAAATAGCGAATCCTTAATGCTGAAATATCTGAATCTCGCCTCGCTAGTTCCCCATGGTTCGCTGAAGCAGACCGTCATGGTTATTTCTCGTGGCGGGGTGGCACAGGTGCCCGTCACGTTGAAGCCCGGTAAGTCGGCACCACTTTGTAATCTGGACGCTTCACGGGACAACCACGGCTCACGTGGTACAATTCCCTCATGTCCACCGCGATCACCTTACCGCCGACGAATTTGCAGCTGCCCGATGGCACGGCCCGGGGTGGCTGGTGGCATCGTGACGAGGGCTCGGAGCGGATCGTCTGCGATCTCTGCCCGCGCGAATGTTCGCTCAAGCCGGGTGACCGCGGCTTCTGTTTCGTGCGACAGAACGTGGCTGGCGAGATGGTGTTGACCACCTACGGTCGCAGCACCGGCTTCTGCATCGATCCGATCGAGAAGAAGCCCCTCAACCAGTTTTATCCGGGCACGAGCGTGTTGTCGTTCGGCACCGCCGGCTGCAACCTGGGTTGCAAGTTCTGTCAGAATTGGTCGATCAGCAAGAGCCGCGAGATCGAGCAGCTCAGCGAGTCGGCCAGCCCCGAGCAGATTGCTCGCGCCGCCGCGGCGACCGGCTGTCGCAGCGTGGCGTTTACCTACAACGACCCTGTGATCTGGGCCGAGTACGCGATCGATACCGCCAAAGCCTGCCACGAGCTGGGGATCAAAACGGTCGCCGTCACGGCTGGTTACATTTCGCCCGCGGCGCGCACGTCGTTCTATGAAGTGATGGACGCGGCGAACGTCGACCTCAAAGCGTACAGCGAGCAGTTTTATCAACACCTGACGCTGTCGCACCTGCAACCGGTGCTCGACACACTGCGGTGGCTCAAGCACGAAACCAACGTCTGGTTCGAGATCACGAATCTGGTCATCCCCGGCGAGAACGACGATCTCGACGAGGTGCAGCGGATGTGCGCGTGGTGCTACGACAACCTCGGGCCCGACGTCCCTTTGCACTTCACGGCGTTCCACCCCGACTTTCGACTGCGTGACAGGCCGCACACGCCGTCCGAGACGCTCGTGCAGTGTTATGAGTTGGCCCGCTCGCATGGCTTGAACTATGTCTACACCGGCAACGTGAACGATGTTCGCCATCAGAGCACCTATTGCCCGAATTGTCAGACGGTGCTCATCGAGCGCAACTGGTATCAGCTGGGGCAATATCAGCTCAACGGTTCTCAGTGTGGTCGTTGCGGTCACCCGATCGCCGGCCACTTTGACGCTGCCCCCGGCAATTGGGGCGCACGACGACAGCCGGTGCGGATCGCCGACTTTGCACCACCCCGCACGCCCCGCCAAGTGATTCCTTCCCCGGATCTGCAAAGTAGCCGAACTCGCCAGAGTTCGGGTGGCGGCGTTGTCGAAGAGCCCCGAATTCTGGCGAATTCGGCTACGAATAATGCATTTGCAGTACGCCAAGTGATTCCTCCTGGAGCTTTGCAGATGACCGCGACGCCCGCCGCGCCGGTGAACGAAACTCGCCATCCGCTTCCACAGCCGACGCCGGACGAAGCTCGTTCGCTGCTCCGCGCAGCGACGGGCTTCGTCGTCACGGCGCTCACGCGTCAGCCGCAAACGCAAATCGATCAAACGCTCGCCACGCTGGCCAATCAGCCACTCTTCGGCGCGTTTGTCAGTTTGAAACGTCACCATCACCTGCGGGGCTGTTGCGGCTTCCTGGGTCAGTATGTCCCGTTGCTGCAAGGCATCCAGCACGCCGCGTCGCGCACGGCGACCGACGATCACCGCTTTCCGCCGGTCTCGCTCAGCGAGTTGCCTTATCTCGATGTCGAGGTCTGGCTGCTCGACCAATCGCAGGTGGTCTCGGCTGTCGGGCGCGATCGCATCGCGGCGGTGACCGTCGGTCGGCACGGTGTGCAAATTGCCCGCGGCGACCAGAGCGGTCTGCTCTTGCCGGGCGTGGCGGTCGAGCAAGGTTGGAACAGTGAGCAATTCTTGCAGCAAGTCTGTCACAAGGCCGGCTTGCCGACTCACGCGTGGCTCGAGCCCGACACGCGGCTGTCGACTTTCGAGGGCTGGTCGATCAAACGACCGATCGCCGAGTTGGACCTGAACCTCGCGGGACTGCGGACACCACTGCCGCTCGAACGCGCCGAGCTCGTGCCGCTCGCGCGTCATGCCGGACAAAACGTGGTGAACCTGATCCGCGGCGCGGTGGCGAATCCGTATCTCCGCGGCGGTCGCGAGGCGAACGTGTGTGGCTTGGCGTTGATGGTCGAGGGGGTGAACATCGGGCAGCGGCTCGAAGTCAGCCGGCTCGATTTGCGACCCAACCTGCCGTTGCAAGCGACGTTGTTCGAGCTGTCGCAAGCCGTGGCCCAAGCGCTCGGGCAACGTGGCGATCTGGCGCGGTGGTTCGAGCAGTTGCGCGTCGGCCTGACCGTGTTCTACGACACGGCGTTGCATGGCACGGTGGCGAGCCCCGATCTGCGTGGGCTCAACCCGGCCGAGCGCGGCGTGATGGTGCTCGAAGGGCCGCGTCATGCGATCGTGTACGATTCGACCCGAAGCGTCGAGCAACTGCTGGCCGAGGCGGTGCAGATCGTGCAGCCGGGGCGACCCGAGGCCGCGGCGGTGAATTCTTTCGGCGTGATCTCGACCGAACCGCGCGTCATGGTGCGGCAAGTGCCTCAGAATCCGAGCGCGAATCCACCGGCCGCGCTGCCTGCGGCGAGCTCGTCGATTCGGCCCGCGGCGCAAGCGGGCCGGTTCTATCCGGCCGACGTGAACGAGTTGTCGCGCATGCTCGACGACTTCTGGCGACGACCGTCTCCCGCGGCGCGAAAGTTCGCGGCGTGCATGGTGCCTCACGCCGGCTTGATCTACTCGGGCCGCATTGCCGCCGACGTGTTACGACGCTGCGAGATTCCCGAGACGGTCGTGATCATCGGCCCGAAGCATACGCCGCATGGCGTGAATTGGGCCCTCGCGCCGCACGAGCGGTGGCAGATCCCCGGCGGCGAAGTGAGCGCTGATCTCGAACTGTCACGCGCTCTCGCTCAAGGCATCGATGGGCTCGAGTTCGACGCCGCGGCGCATGCCGAAGAGCACGGCATCGAAGTCGAGCTACCGTTGCTCGCCAAGCTCGCCCCAAACAGCAAATTGGTGGCGATCACGATCGGCACCGGCGACGTCGAGCAATGCCGTCGCTTCGGTCAGCAATTGGCTGACGTGTTGCGCAAGCTCCCCAAGCCGCCGCTGCTCGTGATTTCGAGCGACATGAATCATTTTGCGAATGACGAGGAGAACCGGCGTCTCGATCGGCTCGCGCTCGAGGCTCTGGACCGACTCGATCCGGCGTTGCTATTCGATGTTTGCCAGAACAACCGCATCAGCATGTGCGGGTTGCGTCCGGCAGTCATCGTGATGGAAGCGCTCCGCGCCCTCGGCGGACTCAACACGATCGAGCACGTCGGCTACGCGACGAGCGCCGATGTGTCGCGCGATACCAGCCGCGTGGTCGGGTATGCGGGGGTGTTGTTGAACTGAGCGAGCGATGAGAGCGTGAAACCACTACACCCGGTTTCGCAGCGACTTAGCTGGACCAAATGCGCGCGGTGTGGCGGGATTGGGTCGAGCGGAATCCGGCGTAGGTCGACAGCCGATCGCGGTCCAGATGGCGTCGCTCCAGTTGGTCGGGTTGCAGGGTTGCCAATGGTTGACTGGCGATGAAACCACGAACTCCGTGCGGCCGAGCTCTTGAGTGTCCGGCACCCGTGAAATGTTGGCGTCGGGATAACGACGAAAGGCGTCGAAGCGGAAATGTCGCCGAACATTGTCCGCGGCAAAACCGGCCAACACGCTATCGCCGGCCGGACGAACGGAAACAAACTCGCCCCCTTGAATATGACTGAGGTTGGGAAACACGTAGCGATAGTACTTGGGGAACTTGCGGTGCGGGTGCGAGCTATTGGGCAAATACGTCGGCGGGCTGAGCAGGACCAGATGTTCAATCTGGTAGTCGGCCAGCAGATGGGTCGCCATGCTGCACACGTTGCAGCCGGCGCTATGGCCGATCAAGCGGACTTTGGTAAACCCCGCGTGATGGCTGCGAATGTGATCGCATCGTTCCTTGATCAACTGAGCGGCGGCGAACATGTCGTCTTCGGTCGGATCGTTGTTCGCTGGCCAAGAAAAGTAGGACTCCTGGTTCAGCGACTCGGCCGGGCCAATGCCGTCGCCATAGTTGTTGCAGCCACAGCGGTCATGGAGCGGCCAGTACAGCGACCCGCCGGGCAGATGCCAATCCAAACTGCGCTGGGTGTCACTCGCACGTTGAAGTTGGTGGGCACTGAATCGCCCGCCGACCAGAAAGGTGACGGACGTGGTATCGGTCCACAGGCAATGGAGTGCGACGGAAGGCGTTGGAATGGCTGGCCGCTGCTGGACGCCGCAGGCAGTTCTGCTGCGCCGGTGCCGCCATCGACCGGCGAACACTTCCTCAACCCCCGCGGCCATCAGCCATGCTGTTGGAATCGCTGCGATAAAAGCTCGCCGTTGCATACATCCTCCGAACCTGTGGTGACGATCAGTCTCGCGCTGAGTTTCGGCCATGATACGAGACGGCGACACGCGGTGTCGATCACCCTGCAATGCCAGCCGAGGCTATCGGAAACGAGTCGTGTCCTTGTCCGTTTGGCTAGTTGATTGTGTCGACAGAACTCCCAGACGGAAAGTCCACTGGATCGAAAGCGTGTGAACGACTCGCGCCACAATTGATTTCTGCGAGGGCCACAGCCTCGTGTGCGATGAGCTCCCGAGGAGTGAACGCGACGGCCCCAGCTTGACACCACACATGCGAAAACCAGATGCGGCTCGCGGAACAGACATACCTCACGACAAACATTTACGTAGCCAGGCAAGCAACCGATGCGGCCAATCAACTTGCTTGTCACGATCTGAATATCTGCGTAAACCAGTCATTACACACCGAATTGCCGCATGTTTGGTTCTGCACTCTGCGGCACACGCATTCAGAAGTAGCATGTACATACCGTCATCAGTAAACACATTTAATACAAACGAATCACAATAAGGATACTCCCCTCCAAGCAGCCATGATTCTGACAATGCGACTCCTACAACCTTTCCACACCTATAGAGTGACATGTATGCGGACGGCATTCTATCTTCTTCCTTTAAGCGACAATTTGCCTGCGCAATCGCTGAAATCGCGTTCTCCGCTGTGTCGTCAAAGAGTACAGTGCCAGATGAGTCGGAAACAACAAGTCTATCGCACTCCAGAGAAGCACATATTACACCGAGAATTGAATAGAATAACTCCGCGTCGAAATACATTGAGGCCTTCGCATTCCGATACGTGTCGAAAGCGACTGCAAATCTTTCGTTCAACCCTAACCTAACGGCCATCTCGGGGGGCGGCGAAAAGTCGTACCCGCGCACGATGGCGATTGTTCTGTCATTAGAGTCATACTTATCTAACTGCATTTGTGGAACGCCTTCTCGCACTTACGGAATGATGTACCATGAGTCGCCTCTTTTGAAACATTTCAGAGCAACGGCTTTGAATGGGGACTGATTTACTTGTCGGCACTATTCCTCACAATCCGCCTCGCCCAAAACGAGCCATTCTTCCTTTTCCAATGGAGTAAATGCCCAATCGTACGTTGCGCGCGCAAGGTAATCACCCACTTCGCTTCCGACGTAGCCACCACTGAGAGCACCTACTACGCCACCGATAAAAGCCCCCGGCGCCGCTCCAGCACCTCCGAACCACACACCAATCCCTGCCCCAATTCCTGCACCCGCCTTAAAGCCTGCCCAACCGCCAAGCCCCCCACCGGCAATCGCGGCACCCTGCGCGACAGTCTCTCGTTTCCAGTCTTGAGCATGGTATATTTCAAACCCTGCCGAAGCTAAACCAAGCGCAAATAGCGGTCGTCCAAGATGCTTGAAGACTGTTATTGTATTACCAAGAGCGGCAGCGCCTTTTACTCCGTACTTTGAGTTGGCATTGAATCTCTCAAACTTTAAGCCATCAATAGCCGCCATACCACCCTCTTGCTGAAAGTGGAACCGAGGCGCTGTGCCCCCAGGAACATGCACACTGTGCCCAGCAAGCGAATGAAAGTCTAAAAGAAAAACCTTTTTTGGGTTCGACGCTTTGTAAATCAAAAGGCGCGCTGTTGAATTCGGCTTTCCCATTGCGGGCGTGGCCTTTCCCGTCATGTAAAACTTTTCACCGGGATTGGCAGGATCCTTTAACGGAAGCCAAGTCTGCCCGTTAAACGACAACTGTCCGGCAATCGCACCGGTACCAACACCACGCAAAACTCCGTTCGCATCAGGAACTAGTATGGCATCCGGTTGTCGC
>JAEUIL010000268.1 GCA_016794255.1 Planctomycetaceae bacterium
CCGCGCCCACTTGCCGAGCGTCTTCCGCTCGTCGTTAGAAATCGTAATCGTCTTCGCAATTCGCATGGCTCCATCCTCCCGATGAAACCTTCGACGAGCAACCGAGCAATAAGTTCCCGCATTTGCGATACATTACACTAGATAACGATTGCCCCGAGTTGAAACCGTTCAACCCGCTGCCGGCGTGGGGCAAGTGTTGGCGGGATTTTGAAAAGGACGGGGGTCAGCACCAGGATGCTCACAAGCCAATCCGCGATGGCCTTTGGAGTGCCATCAAGCGAATTCGCAGGAGCTACGGACCGTGACCAAGTTGGCACAATGCGGTGTAAAAGGGACTTGGCGGGCATATGGACGTTGAGTAGACGCCGCCCCGTTGCTGGAGCCGCCCTAGGTGACAACCAGCACCGCATACCGGCGAACCACTCACGCCACGCCGCAAAGTCAATCGTACATTCGGCTACGGTTTCAACTTCCACGTTCCTCAGTGCGTCTCGCTGCTCGAGCCGCGGTTACGCACCGCCGCCGATACCGGTGATAAACCCTTCGAGGAACGCGGCGCGGGTCGGATGTTGCAGCTTGCGAACCGCTTTGGCTTCGATCTGACGCACGCGTTCACGGGTCACGCTGAAGATCTTGCCCACCTCTTCCAGCGTGTACGAGTAACCGTCAGCCAAACCGTATCGCAGCTTGATAATCTCGCGTTCACGATAGTTGAGCCCTTGCAGGGCGTCGATCACGCGACGCTTAAGATGGTCTTGGGTAATGTCGCGGAGCGGGTCTTCGTTGCGGTGGTCCTCGATGAACTCGCCAAAGAAGCTGTCGTCGTGCTCGCCCACGGGTTGATCGAGCGATAGCGGCTGACGCGTCATCTTCACCACGCACCGGGCCTCTTCCAACGACAGGCCCGTCGCTTGGGCAATTTCTTCGACCGACGGTTCACGACCGAACTTTTGCAGATAATCGCGAGTGACGGCCCGCACGCGACCCATGGTCTCGATCATGTGCACCGGCAACCGGATCGTGCGACTCTGATCGGCCAACGACCGCGTGATCGCCTGACGAATCCACCACGTGGCATAGGTCGAGAACTTGAAGCCGCGAGCATGTTCAAACTTGTCGACGGCCCGCATCAAACCGGTGTTCCCCTCTTGAATCAGGTCCAAGAAGCTCAAACCGCGGTTGCGATACCGCTTGGCGATCGACACGACCAGCCGCAGATTGCCAGCCGACAGGACGCGTTTCGCTTCGTCGTAGTTGAACTGATATTGCTTGATGCGAGCGATCCGCTTGCGGAGCGTGGTCGGGCTTTCGAGCGTGATCTTCATCAAGTACCGCAGTTCCTTGCGAATCGTGGCCAACTCGGGCGCTTTCGGGGCAATCTGTTTGATGTCTTCGATCTGCACGCTCAGCATCGTCATGCGTTGCGAAATCTCGTTCAACTTGTCGAGCAGCGGTTGCAGGCGATTCGTCCGCAACATCAACTCTTCGATCAACCGTACCGCACGACGGCGACGACGCACCAGCCGCTTCCAAGCCGCGAGGCGCTCGGCACGCTTGGCGTGACGGTCGATCACCACGCGGAACTCGGCCCGATTCTCTTGCAGCATGTGCCGCAGGGTGTGCAGGTTCGGCGGCAACAGGGCGAGAATCTTTTTCTTCTCGGCCGCGTCGGTCACCGACACATCGACGGTGCGATCCAAACGGAGCTCGCCCTTCTGCACTTTCTCGAGCAAGGTCATTGCCCCTTGCAACAGAAAGTCGTTGGCGAGCATCGTGTTGCGATAGCGTCGACGGGTCCGTTCGATCTGCTTGGCCGAGGTGATTTCTTGATCGCGCGTCAGCAGCGGGTTCTCGCCCATCTGCATCAGGTA
Organism: Planctomycetaceae bacterium; assembly: GCA_016794255.1. GTDB lineage: Bacteria > Planctomycetota > Planctomycetia > Pirellulales > PNKZ01 > JAEUIL01. Next base: position 1,872 of record JAEUIL010000268.1, read on the forward strand.
GATCCGCACCGGGTCGTCGATCCGGGCCGTCGAGGCGACCTCGGCGAGCGTGTCGTCGAGATCATCGACCACGCGGCCTTCTTCGAGATCGAACTCGGCGTCTTCGTCGACCGTGTCGTCATCGGCGTCGAGATCGTCGGCGGCGTCGTGGTCATCGCTGTCGGCCACTTCCAATTCTTCGTCAAAAAGTTCGACCGGGTTGGTCGATCCTTTCTTCGCCGAACGA
>JAEUIL010000277.1 GCA_016794255.1 Planctomycetaceae bacterium
GGGCCAGCGACATCCACATCGAGCCGGCTGAGAAGGTGCTACGGATTCGCTATCGCATCGATGGCCGACTGTACAAGTCGCTCGAAGTGCCGATTCATCTCGTCAACGCCGTGACGAGCCGCATCAAGATCATGGGCTCGATGGACATCAGCGAGCGCCGGCTGCCGCAAGATGGTCGTATTCACGTGATGCTCGACGGTCGCAAGATCGACCTGCGTTGCAGCACGTTCCCCATGCAACGGGGCGAGAAGACCGTGATCCGCGTGCTCGATACGCGCGGCACTTCGCTGCAGCTCGAAGACTTGGGCTTCGGCGAAGATATCTTGACCGATCTGCGGCGCGAGATCCGGCAGCCCAACGGCATCGCGCTCGTCACCGGTCCCACCGGCAGCGGCAAGAGCACGACGCTCTACTCGATGCTCAACGACATCAGCTCGATGGAGAACAACATCTGCACGGTCGAGGATCCGATCGAATATCACCTGCCGCTGATCAATCAGTTCCAAGTACAAGAGCGTGTGGGACTCACGTTTCCCAAGGCGCTGCGGACCCTGTTGCGGCAAGACCCCGACGTGATCATGGTCGGCGAAGTGCGCGACGAAGAGACGGCCCGTACCGCGATCCAAGCGGCGCTCACGGGCCACTTGGTGTTCAGCACGCTGCACACGAACGACGCCATCTCGGCCGTCACGCGGATGGTGAACATGGGCGTCGAGACGTATCTCATCGGCGCGGCGCTGAACATGGTCCTGGCCCAACGCCTCGTGCGGCGGATTTGCTCGAAGTGTCGCCAACCCTATGAACCGCCGCGAACCATTCGCAAGACAGTCGAGCGGATGGGCTTCGAGATGAACGAGTATTTCCGCGGCGTGGGTTGCAAGCGCTGTCGCAACACCGGCTATGCGGGCCGCGCCGGCGTGCATGAACTGTTTGTGATCGACGACGAACTGCGCGACGCGATTGTCGCCGATCCGTCGACCACCAATCTCCGGCCGATCGCCGAGCGCAAGCGGATGGTCACGCTGCGGCACGATGGCTTCCGCAAGGTGCGCGAAGGCGTGACGACGATCGAGGAAGTGTTGCACGTGGTCGGCGAAGCGCGGGACGTGGCCGAGTTGAATGCGTTGCAAGAAACTAGCCGCTAACGAGGTGCGTGATGAACTATCGCTATCAAGCACGCGACGCCAGCGGTTTCGTGAAAGAAGACACGATCGAAGCTACGAACACCGACGAAGCGGCGTTGCTGTTGCGTCGCGAGGGACTGACGGTGCTCGAACTGGTCGAGACCGACGACGATGGGCCCGGCTTGCTCCCCCGCGCCGTGACGCGCAATGAGATTGTCTACTTCACGAACCAGTTAGCCGTGATGGTCGACACTGGCATCACGCTCGCCGCCGCGCTGCAGGGAATTCTCGAACAAGAAAAGAATCCCACGTTGCGTAACGTTCTCAAAGACCTCAAGAAGTCGGTCGAAGGGGGCGAGGATTTCTCAGTCGCGCTTGGCAAGTATCCCAAGTACTTCGACAAGACGTACGTCTCGCTGATCAAAGCGAGCGAAGCGACCGGCTCATTGGGCGAGATGCTGCAGCGCATCGCCGATTATCTGCGCAAAGAACTCGAGACCCGCGGCAAAGTTCGCGCGTCGATGGCTTACCCGGGCATCATGCTCGTGTTGGCGATCGGTGTGACGTTGTTCTTGTTGGTCTTCATCTTGCCGCAGTTCACGCCGATGTTTAAGTCCAAGGGGATCAAGCTACCAACGGCGACGATCGTGATGATGGCGATCTCGGACGCGCTGCTCGGCTATTGGTGGGCGTGGCTGTTGGGCTCCGCGGCAGTCGTGGGTGGGATTCTGTATGGCAAGCAAACCGAGCCTGGCCGACGGATTTGGGATCGGCTGATGATCTCGCTGCCGCTGTTGGGCGTGATGAACCGCAAGGTCGTAATCAGCCGCAGCATTCGCACGCTGGGCACGATGCTCTCGAGCGGCATTCCGATGCTCGAGTCGTTGCGGCTTTCAAGCGAAGTGTCAGGCAACTACTGGTACGAGCAGTTGTGGAAAGATGTCGCCGTACAGGTCACGTCGGGCGCGCAAGTTTGCGAGTCGCTTCGAGGCAACCCGCTGTTCCCGCCCATGCTGATTCAGATGATCTCGGCCGGCGAACAGACCGGCCGACTCGGCCCGATTCTCGAACGAGTCAGCAACTATTATGACAGCGAGGTCGATGTCTCGCTGAAGTCGGTGACCAGCATGATCGAGCCCCTGATGATTACGGTCATGGGGGGTGTCGTGGGCTCGATCGGTATGGCGCTGCTGTTACCGATTTTCAAACTCAGCAGCGCTCGCGGCTAGATCGACCGCACCCATTGTGCAGCCGATCTGCTTGTTGACTTGATTGACCGGCGCGATGGCTCGTTGATGCCATTCACGCGACAGGTCATGTGCGATGAACTACTTGCCCGGACCGCCGACCGGCAAGCTGACCACACCCAGCGTCATCCGGCGAGCGCGACGCTCAGCACGCAGACGCGACCGGCGACGAATCTCGCTCGGCTTCTCGTAGTACTCTTTGCGGCGCATTTCTTTCTTGATGCCGCTACGTTCCACCAACTTGCGAAAGCGACGAACTGCCTCCTGAATGGATTCTTTATCTCGTACGGTCAGCTTTACCACCCGGTCCTCCGTTAATGTGTGTCAAAGGGTCTATACGGTTAAAAGAGCGCAAATGGATTAAGTCCGCCCGGGTGAGGGGCGGGATTAGGCAATATAGTTCAATCGGTAAGCGTTTGTCTAGTCTTTTGTTCCGTTCGCGAAGGCCGTTTTATCGCTCCAGCAAAGGCCATCCGGGGCACCGCGTCCTCGGGCCACTCGGCTCGGAACCAATCTCTACCTTACCCAGAACTGCTAGCTGGCAAAGTTCGCCACTTTGCGTTGCCTTGACCCGCTGCCTGAGCCCTTCGCCCCGGGGTGACCAGCAGCATGCAGCCGGCAAAGTCTGCGCAAGCATCCCAGGCCAAACTTGGTGTCAATCTCCGGTCGCCGAACTGCCGATGCAATTTCAAGGAACCCGCATCGCTCAGTGAACGAAAGACCGACATCATGGCCTACTTGCCCGCGAACCCGTCGCCAATCCACGAGATCGAACAACGCCAGGACCAAGTCTTGGCCGAGCTCGAGGCGCTCGAACAACAGCTCTCTCAGTTGCTAGCTCAATTCGCACCTCCTCCCAAATCCGATAGCGCCGCGACGCAGGGCGTCGTCGAAGCACCGCAGCCACAACGGCTTGATCGCGCTGCGTAAGTCATTCCACAAGCTACTTATGCCGGTCGAGATGGCCGGACTTGTTGATCGCCCGCAGTAGCCTGAGCCCGAGCATCAAACTGACCGTCCCGCCCGCCAAACCTAAGAGCGACAAGTTGCCGATCCACGGCACGGGCAGCAGCGGTGGCACGTTGTAGCTGAGCAACTGCGTCGAGCCGAGGAACAACGAGCTCGTCAGCAGCCCGAGCACAAGTCGATTGACGCTCGGCTCTAGACCGCGATGATCCAGGTGGACATCAAACCGGCCGGTCTGCACTTGTTGCAGCAAGTCAATCAAACTGCGCGGCAACGCTTCGAGCAGTCGTTCGACCTCGCCGCTGATGCGCCGCAGTTTGCGCCAATGACGCTGCGGTGACATGCGTCGCCAGGCCATCTTCTTTTGATACGGCAGAATCACGTCCATCAAGCTGAACTTGGGCGAGATGAGCCGCGACGTTCCTTCGAGCATCACGAGCACGCGCAGCAACATCGCGATCCGCGCCGGCAACATGATCCGGAAGCGGCGAATCATCTCGATCATCTCGTTGAGCGCCGCACCGACGTTGAGCTCTTCGATCGGTTGGGTCGTGTAGTGACTCACAAAGTCGGTCACATCGAGTTCCAACGCCGCCTCGTCGAGATCCTGCGGCACGGCGCCGACCCGCATGATGATGCGAGTGAGTTGATCGCCGTCGCGCTGGGCAATGGCCAAGAACATCTCTTCGATCTCTTCTCGCAACGATTCATCAATCCGACCGACCATGCCCCAGTCGAGCAAGCCGATCACGTTGCCCGGCAGAATCACGAAGTTCCCCGGGTGTGGATCGGCATGGTACTCGCCTTGGTCGAAGATCATCTTCACGTACAACTCTGCCCCACGCCGAGCAATCTCGACCAGATCGCAACCGGCGCTGGCCAACTGTTCCCGCTCACACAGCTTGATGCCGTCGATCCGCTCCATCGTGATCACACGCTCGGTCGATAACTCGGCGATCGCCCGGGGGACGACGACTCGTTCATCGCCGGCGAACACGGTCGCGAAATGCTCCATATGCCGCGACTCGCGCGTGAAGTCGAGTTCGCGGCGGAGGATGCGTTGAAAATCTTCGACCGTCGCCCGGGGCCGATAGTTAACCAACTCGGGCAGCTTCTCCGCCAGCGTCGCCAGGCCGACGAGAATTTCGAGATCGACGCGGACCTTTTCTTCGATCCCCGCGTGTTGCACTTTGACCACGACCCGTTGACCGGTGTGCAATCGCGCGGCGTGAACCTGACCGATCGAGGCCGAGGCGAGCGGTTCGTCGTTGAACTCGGCGTACGCGTCGCCGAGCGGTCGGCCCAACTCGCGTTCGATCGTTTCCCGCACCGTGGCCGGTGGGTCGGCCCGCACGTCGGTTTGTAGTTGGGTCAACTCCGCCGCCAACTCGACGCCAATCAGGTCGGGCCGTGTGCTGAGCACCTGTCCGAGCTTGATAAACGTGGGACCCAACTCCGACAGCGCGAGCCGGATGCGGCTTTCGGTCGTCAGCCGGGCCAGCGACTCGCCATCGGCATCTTTGAAGAACTCTTTGGCAAACTCGATATCGAGCAGGCTGATCCAATTGGCCAAGCCATACTTGCTGAGCACGCCGAGGATTTCGCGCCAG
>JAEUIL010000335.1 GCA_016794255.1 Planctomycetaceae bacterium
GGTGCAGGTACCGGGCGAGTTCGCCACATGCCTCGAGCGTCTTGGCATCGTCGGTGGCGAGCACATAGACGTTCGCAGCCGGTTTGGTTTTCTCGACCAACACGATGGCGTGAGCTGAGGTAGCGATCAGTCCGAGGGCGAGAACCGGATACAACAGTAAACAACGCATGCAATGAACCCTGTTGAGTTGTGCTTGTTGCTTAGTTTTCTGGTGGTGGCGCGAAACCGCAAGCGAACTGCTTGGCTTTACCTCTCCGGCCGATGTACTTCAACTAAGAACCAAGAACGAAGAACCACGAATCTTCTCACTTACCGCCAGTTCAAACCTTCCGGCAGTGTATTGAGATTAATACACCCGTCGGCCGTGACAATAACCATGTCCTCGACACGGACTCCGCCCAGGTCGCGACGGTACAGACCGGGCTCGATCGTGAGCGCGTCACCCACGAGCAGTTCGGGCCCGCGCAGGTCGAGCAGCGGCGGCTCATGCACATCGAGACCGACGCCATGGCCGGTGCCGTGTGTCATGGCGCAATAGCTGAGCGGAGCGTCCTCGGCGGGCAGGCCCATGTGGTAGCCCGCGGCGAGAATGGCCTGCTTCGTGGCGAGATGGACCGCCTCGCCGGTCACGCCAGCTCGAGTGGCGGCAGTCGCGGCAGCTTTGGCGGAACAAACCGCGGCGTGCATTTTGGCCAGTTCCGGAGGAATCTCGCCGTTGACTACGGTCCGCGTGCAGTCGCCCCAATAGCGGGTCGCGTGACTGCGGGGAAAGATGTCCACGATCACCGGCTCGCCCGTCCGTAGCTCGCCGTGGCCCCGGTCATGACAATCGGCACCCGCCGGGCCACCGGCCACGATCGACGGCAGATTCATGAACCCACGATCGAGCAACCAATGATCGATCGCGGCTCGCATCGCTTCCGAGGTGAGCGGAACACCCTCATGTATCAACACGCCGTCGCGTCGTACCTCGGCTCGGGCGATCCGTTCGCAGGCGAGTCGCATGACCTCTTCGGTGACGCGTTGCGATTCACGCAGCAACTCAACCTCGGCAGCCGTCTTCTGCCGACGCTCGTGAACCCACAGATCGAGTTCGCAGTCGAGTTCGATCCCCGCGCGGCGCAGCATCTCGGCAAAAATGAGCGGCGTGCTACGGTGACCGGCGACTCGCGTGACCCCGGCACGCCGCAGGCACTCGGCGGCCGCTTGCGCCGTGGCCGTCTCACGATCGCCCGACAGACCGTCGCTGGGGGCGAAGTCCGCCGGACATACGACTTGATCGACCCGAGCGGTCTTGCGCGCCCGTTCCATCTCGATATCGCGGACGATCAGCACCGAGCGGACGCGGTCAACCCGCGGCAGTTCGACGATCGCGACGGGATCGCCGCAGTTGAAATCGATGCGCCAGAAGAGGGAGCAATTCGTCTCGGGAATGCCCGCGGCGATCCGGGCTGGGGAAGCTGACATCGCAGAACTCATCCGTGCATTAGGAGGCGGTGGCAATTGTTGAGGAGTATAACGTCATCAATCGTCAGGGCTCCAGACGGCCCTTCAACACGGAGAGCACGGAGTCCACGGAGATTTGATTGAGTTGCCTCACGGGTTACCCAGTTGAATCTAGCGTGGGAAAAATGGCATTCCTGAATTGAATCTCGTGTCTTCGTCT
>JAEUIL010000394.1 GCA_016794255.1 Planctomycetaceae bacterium
AGCAGATAACCGCCGCCACGCACGACGACCCGAGCCCCGTAGCTGTTCTGCAGCGTGTACGTGTTCGCGACCGCCATGCCGTTACCGTCGACCACCGAAAAGTGTGTCGTCTGCTCACCCTCGGGCGTGATCGCGATCTCGGGTGCCAGGCGCTCGCTCGGTGTTGCTTGATCGGCCTTGATCTCGGCGGCGAGTTGTTTCGCGTAGTCCTTACTGGTCAGGTGCTCGGGAATCTTCGTGAAGTCGGGATCGCCCAAGTAACGAGCCCGATCGCAGTAGACCCGTTTGGTCGCTTCGATGACGCGATGCAAATTCTCGGCCGAGTACCGCTCGTGCTTGGTCAGATCGAACTGTTCGAGAATGTTGAGCACGCCGACGACGACCATGCCGCCGGAACTCGGAGGAGGCGGGCCATAAATATCGTAGCCGCGGTAGGTGCCGTGGATCGGCGTGCGCACGTGGGCTTGGTAGTTACGCAGATCCTCACGCGTGATGAAGCCGCCGCCGCGCCGCATCTCGGCGACGAGTTGCTCGGCCAGCCGCCCTTGATAAAACGTCTCGGGCCCCTCGTCGGCCAGAATCTGCAACGTCTGGGCCAAGTCGGGCTGCACGAGCCGATCACCGGCTTGCCACTCACTGCCATCGGGCTTGCGAAAGACACGCACGAACTCAGCGAACTCGGTCGAGGTGCGCAGCATGCTGTTCAAACCACCGGCCAACACCGCATCGATCGCGAAGCCATCACGCGCCAGCTTGACCGCCGGCAGCACCAACTCTCGCCAAGCAAGCTTGCCGTAGCGCGATTGCGCGAGCGCCAGACCACGCACCGTGCCGGGGACACCCACGACGCGATGTCCGGTCTGGGCGGCGTCTTTGATGAACGTCTGGGCGTTGACCGCGGCCGGGGCGGTCTCGCGATACTCGACGCACACCGGCGGCACACCCGGCCCTGGCGAGACCATCATGAAGCCGCCGCCACCGATGTTGCCTGCCTCGGGAAAGGTGACCGCGAGCGCCAGAGCCGTGGCGACCGTCGCATCGACGGCCGTCCCGCCACGCTTGAGAATCTCGAGTCCGACGTCACTCGCCTCGGGCGAAACCGACACGACCATGCCGCGTGACGCTTCGACGAGCGGCGCGGCGTGGAGATACTGAGTCCACAGCAAACAGACAATTACCGCGAGCCACACATAAAGCCGCGACCGGTGGTCGCGGTGGAGACGGTTCGCGAGCCCCGTAGCCGAACACGCCAGAGGTCGGGACGTGAACGGCTGCAACGAACCCGAACTCTGGCGAGTTCGGCTACGAGTAGTTCTCACGGTGCGTTACCCTACAGTCGATAAACGATCCGCGTGGACCGCGACCACCGGTCGCGGCTTTATGACTATTTCTGGCGTTTGCCGACGACGTACAAATTCGTCGTCGAGCGCAAGAACAGTTGGCCCTCGCTGGGCGTCGGCGAAGCGCGGAACAATTCGCCGGCGGCGCCTTCGATCTTGTTCGTGGCGACGATCGTCATCTTCTCGCCCGGCTTGATCACGTAGGTCGTGCCGGCTTCGTCGATGAAATAGGCACTGCCGTTGGCGGCGATCGGCGAGGCCGAGAAGTTGCCACCGATCCGCTCTTTCCACAGTTCCTTGCCAGTGCTCGGTTGATAACAGGTCAGCACGCCCTTCATGTCCATCACGAGCATGTAATCGTCGATGACAATCGGCGACGGGCAATCGCGGCCCGTTTTGCGCGGCGTGTGCCAAGCCATGTGACTCGCCGTGACATCGCCCGATCCGCCGGGCTTGATGGCGTAGGCATCGCCCGAGAGACCGTTGATGACGCAGAGCAGATCGCCCGCGGGAGTCACGGTCGGCTCACCTCGGCCATTGAAGCTCTTGCAGAACCAGAGTTGCTGGCCGGTCTTGGGTTCGTAAGCAAAGACGCCCGAGTGACCGTTGACCACGGCCTCTTGATGATCGCCCACGGTCACAACGGTCGGTGTGCTCCAACCGCGATTGTTCGGCCGTTGGGTCTTCCACATCACCTCGCCAGTCTTCTTGTTGATGCCGCAGATATTCGCGTCTTCTTCAGAGTCACAGTTTTGAATCAACAGATCGTCGACCAGAATCGGACAGGCCGAGACGCCCCAAGGACTGACGAACGTCCCCAAGTCGCGTGACCAAACGTGTTTGCCATCTACGGTATAAGCGTGCAGCCCGCCGAGGCCGAAGAACGCGTAGACCATCTCGCCGTCAGTCACGCAGGTGGCCGAGGCCCAGCCGTTCATGATGTGGCTCTTCTCGGGCTCGCCGGTCCAGGCGACCTGTTGCCACAGGATCTTGCCGCTGTTGCGGTCGGCGCAGAACACGACGCGCTGCTTACCGGCGTCGAGGGCGGTGGTCAGGAACACTTTGTCGCCCCAGATGACGGGCGTCGATTGGCCGATGCCGGGGAGCGGGGCTTTGTAGGTGAGCGTGCCGGTGCTCCACTCGGTCGGAATGTTCCTGTCGGTCGTGTGACCGTTTTGGTGCGGACCCCGCCACCGCGGCCAATTCGACTCGGCCTGGACCAACTGGGGAAGCAACAAGATGCTGGCAAGCAGCCACACACGGGGGTGAACGAGGAGCACGGCGGGGTCTCCGACAGGAGGGGAAAACGGATGCGGGGCGATCGATCGGTCGCAGGGCAGGTCATTGTGCGCTGGCGAAATGGGGAATGCAACGCCCGCAACCCGCGGCTGGATCGGCAGTTAGCGTCGGACACACGCCCCGGGCTGGGTAGCTGAACTCGCCCGAGTTTGGGTGGTTGATCGGTCAAGGGATCCCCGAATTCTGGCGAATTCGGCTACCAGAGCAGCCGGCGTAATCTCACGCTGCGGGTGCTGTCACGCCCGCGGTTGCCCGAGATGGATTTGCAAATTGCTTCACCGGGTCCCCTTCCCGGAGCCGACAACGGTTCTTATATTACGTGTTTATCCACCCCAGCCTCTGCTCAAGCACGTTGCTAGCCATGCCCAAGATCAAGACTCACAAGGCGTCCAAGAAGCGTTTCCGCCTGACCGCGACTGGCAAAGTGAAGTGCAAGCAGACCGGCACCCGGCACTTGAACGTGGCGTTGTCGAAGAAGCGCCGTCGCAACCTGCGCGGCACCGACACGATCGACCCGTGCGAGTACGCCAAGATTACCACGCTGCTCAACGGCTACGGTTACTAAACGCTCGGCCGAGTTAGCCCCCTAGCGAACAACGTGTTCGAGTTCGTGGGCTGATCCAAACGGCTGTGGGCGAGTGGGGTCGGATGAGACCCGAATTCCGCGCGACGGGCAAGCATAAACGCTTTTCGAACGCTTTCGAAAAGGGCCTTGATCACGCGATGATGTTGGTTTGAGAAGGAAAACTAGTTATGCGCAGTATGAAAGGTGCGGCGCGGACGCAAGCGAAGAAGCGTCTGTTCCGCAAAGTGAAGGGTTTTGTCGGCGGTCGTCGCAAGCTGTACCGCACCGCGAAAGAGACGCTCGTGCGCGCCGGTGTGTCGGCGTTCCGCGATCGTCGCCGTCGTCGCCGCGATTTCCGCCAACTGTGGATCATCCGCGTCAACGCCGCCGCCCGTGAGTTGGGCCTCCGCTATAGCCAGCTGATCGCCGGCTTGCAGAAGGCCAACATCGCGCTCGATCGCAAGACGCTGTCCGAAATGGCGATTGCCGATCCCAATGCGTTCGCCGAAGTGGTCAAGCTCGTCAAGAAGGCCTTGGGCGTCGAAACCGCCGCGGCCTAGTGAACCCCGCACAGTCAGAGCGCCTAGGCAAGCAACTCGCCGCCGGTAATAACCCGGCTGCCGTTGGTCGCCCTGGCTGATTGGCGATCTAGTCGCCTATAAGTTCGTGAATACGATCCTAGCCCGAAGCGCCAGCGAGGGTCACGCACGGTTCGCCGTTGGTCGCGTGCCCCTCCCCGGCCCTTCGGGCTAGGCTTTTTTCGACTTCTGTCTCGTTTCATCATCGCTGTTGGAGATGCGATCGTGGCCCTGGCTGACTTCGTTGCCGATTTGGATGCGTTGCTCACGGCGGCTCAGCAATCGTTCGGCGGCGCTGCTGACAAGGCGACGTTGGAAGCCGCCCGGATCGAGTATCTTGGCGCGAAAAACGGCCGACTGAAAGAAGCTCAGAAGGGGCTCGGCAAAGTCGATGGACCCGACAAGCCCGCCGCCGGTAAACGCTTCAACGAAGTCAAGCAAGCGCTCGATGCGCTGTTCGCCGATGCCGAGGCCCGGCTCGCCGCTCCCGACGCAGCCGCCGCGGGCGATCCGACCTTTGATCCGACCGAGCCCGGTCGGCGTGTGCCGCTCGGGCATCTGCACCCGCTGACGCAAACGATCGAAGAGCTCAAAGAGATCATGGGCCGGCTCGGCTTCAGTGTCGTGCAAGGGCCCGAGGTCGAGGACGAGTGGCACAACTTCGAGGCGCTCAACATCCCGCTCTCGCATCCGGCGCGCGATCCGCTCGAGAACTTCTACTTGGCCACGGCTGAGAAATTGGCCAGCGGTCCGATGCTGCTCCGTTCGCAAACCAGCACCGTGCAGATCCGCGTGATGGAAAAGACCAAGCCGCCGGTGCGGATCATTTCGCTCGGCCGCGTCTATCGGCCCGACGACGCCGACGCCACGCACTACCCGATGTTCCATCAGATCGAAGGCCTGCTCGTCGATCGCGGCGTGACGATGGCCGACTTGAAGAGCGTGTTACGCCTGTTCGCGATCAGCTATTTCGGTGGCGACGTGCACATTCGCTTCCGTCCGTCGTTCTTTCCGTTCACCGAGCCGAGCGTCGAAGTCGACATGCTCTGGAACGACCGCTGGATCGAGATGGGCGGAGCCGGCATGGTGGACCCCAACGTGCTCCGCGCCGTGGGCTACGATCCCGAGGAAGTGACCGGCTTTGCGTTCGGTCTCGGCGTCGAGCGTGTCTGTGCCCGTAAGTATCAGGTCACCGACATTCGCGAGTTCTATCACAACGACGTGCGGTTTCTCGCCCAGTTCTAGCGCGGCGAATGTCTCGGTTGGATTCGCGGTCCTTGACGTCCTTTGATTCGTGTGCCATGCCCACGTCTTCGTGGGCATGCATTTTCACCGCTTCACATGGCCACGACCAGCGTGGCCATGGCACACGTTCGCTCTCGTTGCGTCACGAGACAAACGCGACCGGCTGCAATTTGCTCCCGCGGCAGCTATCTTGAGCCGACCAGCTTTGCCCCCGTCGTAGGAGTCTGTTCGCATGCGGATCGCCATCGGCCAACTCTGGCAAGAAACCAACACGTTCAACCCCCGTCCGACGACCCGCCGCGACTTTGAAGAGTTTGGCGTGCTCCGCGGTGCTGAACTGGTCGAGAAAATGGCGACCACGAATGAACTCGGTGCGTTCATTCAATCGTTGCGGGCGTGGCCCGAGCAGCCCGAGATCGTGGGGCTGGTCCGGCTGCCGGCCTGGCCCTCGGGCACCGCGACGCGTAAGACGTACGACTGGCTCGAACGTGAAATGCTGGCCGCGCTCGACGCCGCCGGGCCGGTCGACGCTCTGCTGTTGGCCCTGCATGGCGCGATGGTCGCCGAGGGCGTCCCTGATGTCGAGGGCGCAATTCTGACTGCGATTCGTCGCCGAGTCGGGCCGCAACTACCCATCGTGGCCACGCTCGATTTGCACACCAACATCACGCGCGAAATGGTCGAGCAGACGCAAACGCTGGTGCTGTTTCATACCGCGCCGCACATCGATGTTCACGAAACCGGTCTGCGGGGAGCCGCGGCTTTGCGGCGGATTTTGGTCGACCGCGCCACGCCCACCACCGCGTTCATTAAGTTGCCCGTGGTCTTTCCCGCCGAACGGGCCAACACGCAAGATCGGGCCAGCATCAGCTTTCAAATCCGCGAGCGGCTCGAGCACATCGAGCAGCAACCCCAGGTGATCACGGCCGGACTGGCGACCGTGCAGCCGTGGCTCGATATTCCCGAGTTGGGGACCGCGGTGATCGTCACGACCGCTGGCGATCAACCTCTCGCCGACAAGATCGCGCAGGAGATTGGCGATTTCGTTTGGGAGCATCGCGAGGATTACCTGCCCGAGTTGACGCCGCTCGCCGACGCAGTGCGCGAGGCGCACGCAACATCGGGCCTCGTGGTGCTCAGCGACTCGGCGGATGCCACGACCTCGGGTGCGCCGGGCGACAGCAACCAGGTGTTGCGCGAGTTGCTCAA
>JAEUIL010000408.1 GCA_016794255.1 Planctomycetaceae bacterium
CACCACCGGCACACCCATCCACGAGGCCAACAGCGACGTGGTGCCGCCGGTGTACGGAAACGGATCGAGCGCGAGATCCACGTCCTGATAGCGACGCAGCATCTCGGTCAGCGGCGACATCCCCTCGAACGTGACGCGCGACAGATCGACACCGGCCGCGGACAACCGTTCGCCGAGCGCCCGTTGCAACCCGGGATCGTGCAGCCCCTGATACTTGAGCACCAAGCGAGCGGTCGGCAACTGTTGCATGATCTGCCCCCAGGCGACCAGCGTCGGCTCGGTGAACTTGGCCGGGTTGTTGAAGCAGCCGAGCGTGACATAACCGCGTTCCAGCGAGGGCGGCGGATTCACGGCCGGGGCGTCGGCGGGCATTTCGTAACACGCGCCGCTCAACGGCATTCGCCAAATCCGCTCGCGATAGTACCGCTCCGACTCGGGCGGCACCAACTGAGCGTCGGTCAGCAGCCAGTCGATCGCCCGCAGTCCGGTGCTCGCGGCAAAGCCCATCCACGTCACCTGCACCGGCGCGGGGCGACGCGCGAACACCAGCAGGCGGTGACCTGCCGTATGGCCCGAGAGATCGACGAGAATGTCGATCGCGTCGCGGCGAATCTGCTCGGCCAGCGCGTCGTCAGTCCAGTCGGCGACATCATACCACAGACTCACGTGTTGCTTGAGTCGTTGCGTCTGCTCGTCGATCACCGTGCGATTGGAATACGCCACGGTCTGAAACTGCGTCGGATCAAGCCCGCGGAAGACATGCGTCATCAGTCGCCCGATCGGATGCACGCCCAAGTCGGCCGACACAAACCCGATGCGCAGCGGTCGCGCGATGTCGGGCGGATGGGTGTGCGGTCGCCACGTCGATTCGAGCGGATCGCCGAACTGTTGCTGAAAACGATCGAGCAATTCGCCGAGCCGCTCGGGCGTGGAATCGAATTGATACGCCTCGTTCATCAGACGATTGTTGTGCGCCAGGATGTCGGTCGGATCGAGCGTCAAAGCCCGATCGAATAGCTCGCGCGCCTCGCCGAGCCGGCCCTGGTTTTGCAGCAAGATTGCCAGATTGATCGCGATGCCGGGGAGCTGCGGATCGAGCGCCAGCGCGCGGCGGTAACCCTGCTCGGCCTCGGCGTAGCGAAACTGGTCGCGATGCAAGTTGGCCAGATTGAAGTGGAACTTCGCATGCTCGGGCCGCAACTCGATCGCGCGACGATAGCTGAGCTCGGCCGGGGCAAAGAGCCGCAAGTCCCGCAGCGTCGTGGCGAGATTGCTGTGAGCGGTTGCGTAAGCCGGATCGAGTTGAATCGCCCGTTCGAGCGCCGCCCGGGCCTCGTCGAGCCGATGCTGATCGCGGAGCAGCAGCCCGAGATTGCCGTAGCCGAGCGGGTCGTGCGGTTTGAGCGCGATGCCCCGATCGAACGCCGCACGCGCTTCGTCGTAGCGCCGCAAGGCTTGCAGCGTGATGCCGCGGTTGATCCACAGCTCGGCCATCTGCGGATGCAGCGCGAGCCCACGATCGACCGTCGCCAGCGCTTGCTCATGATCGCCGCGAGCTTGCAAACAGGTGCTCAGATTGTTGAGCCCTTCGGCATAGTCGGGCCGCAGTTCGATCGCACGACGAAAACAGTCGAGAGCCTCGTCGCGCTTGCCCAGGGCCTGATACACCACGCCGAGATTGTTGAGATACGGCGCGGCAACTCGGCCGGTATCGATCGCCCGGCGAATCCAATCGGCCGCTTCGTCGAGTTGCCCCCGTTCACGCGCGATCAGCCCGAGCAAATGGAGCGCATCGGACTGCGCGGGGGCGACGGCGAGCACTTGTCGATAGACCTGCTCGGCCTCGGCCAATCGACCGGCCTGCTGATGGGCCAAGCCGGCCCGCAACGCTTCGATGATGCTGGCCATGATGCCTGACGGCCGACAAGAAATGTTAGGCCGGAACAAGTCCGCGACGTTCCGGCAGGCGGTATGAGTTGGCCCCGATGATACCGCGGCGTCGCCAATGTCGGAACCGCGCCCCGATTAAGCGCCATGTTTACGACGGCGATAACGCGATACTTGACTTCGTCGATCCGGACGCAGACGATGGCTGCACAGCGACGGATTTGGCGACGTTACGGAGCGACGTCAAGCGTGGCAATCCTAGCGGTGCAGCCTCATGGAGCGCCGAGACCGTTCGTTTGCTAGGCTCAGAATCGCCGCTTCGGCCGCGAGAAAGGCCGCGAAAGGATGGAACCGGGGGCTCCTAACACCATTTCCATCCTCGGCAGCGTAGTTCGTCTACGAGTTTGTCGGCTCGCCCCTTGGGTCCACAAAGACATTCCGCGCCCGGCGTTCTTCCACAAGCGCAAAAGCTGGCTCGATGGCGGCGGCAGTGGGATGTTTGTGTGGACACGGGAGAATTGGCACGCCCAGGGAAGAGTTGGAGTTTAGATTAAGGGAAAAGTTTGGTTCGGACTAAGAAAAAGGGTCAGAAATGTTTTTCGTTTAATAGCACAGGCTTCTTTCTGCGCTGCAGATGAGCCGGAACACCCCCCTTCTGCTCGTCGCAGCCTAAGACTTCCAACTGAGCTTCAGTTTCAAGTCAACTGCCAATTGTTCATACCTTGCGCGAATTTGCTCCGGTGTGAGGTCGAGTCTGCTCGAAGCTTCTTTAACTTGGGCGTCCGTAATGGCACTTTGCGGATCCAACCATGGGGCCAAAGCATCGGAATCGCGAGAGAGAAGTAGCCGATCCGTATTGTCTCTATAACGAGCAAAAACACGAACGACGGTTTGCCGAGCTTCGCCGTTCATCGAGACCAGGAATTGGGCGAGGTGGCTCGGCTCGCCCAATGCATGAAGTGCCCCGGCAGCGGAAGCGCCGATAATCTCGTCTTTGTCGTTCAACTTAGACAGCAAGGGTGCGACGGCCTGTTTGTCACCTAACTCCCCCAGCCCTTCGATGACGGCCAAACGGACATCCTTGGCTGGGTCGTCGAGCTTGGCAAGCAAAGGAGCGAGGGCCTGTTTGTCCCCCAAACTCCCCAGTGCTTTGATGACGGCCAAACGGACATCCTTGTCCGGGTCGTCGAGCGTGGCAAGCAGCGGCGTGACCGCCATTTTGTCGTCCAACTGTACCAACGCTCCGATGACGGCACGGCGGACAAACTTATCCGTGTCGTCGAGTTTGGCCAGCAGGGGCGCAACCGCCTGTTTGTCCCCCAACATACTCAGTGCAGCGATCACGTGTAACCTAACGTCTGTATCGTAGTGGTCGATTTGCGACAGTAGGAACGAAATCTTCTCGTAGTCTTTGCACTTTAAGATAATCGCCAGTATACGTTGCCGGAAGTTTTTCTGAACGGGCAAAGATTCTTGAAATATGGATACCAGCAACTCGCAATCGTAGACGTTGGGAAACCACCTGCTTGAGTCCTGATAATATGGATTTTCATCTGTGAGCCAGTAAAGCGTCTCAACTGCCGGCTCGACCAGCGAGTTGCCCTTTCTCACCATGCTCAGAAGTTCTGTGACGATGGGTGTGGAAAACAGTCTCTTGCCATGGCTGGCGGCAGCAGCGATCGTCATGGCTGCAGAGATTTTTTCCATCAGCGAGTCGGAACAGAGACGTTGAAGCCGTGACAGAAGCCATGACTCTTCACCGCTTTCCGTTGCAGTTACTCCATACTCAACCGTTCCCCACAGCGAAGCCGTTTGATCCGTCGAGTCCTTGATCGCGGATCTCATTAACGCATCTTTCAATCCTTCACACCAATGGCTTACTCCAAGTGCCAGTGCGGCCGAATCAAGCGGGGTGTTAATTCTTCCCTTACCATCCTCGGCGTTAACTGCGGTGACGAAACTCTCTAATACCCTGTTTCCCGAAATCTCACTGACATTCGGTTCATCTGCGAGGCACAGTGCGGCAAGGATCGCACGAGGCCTCCTGGTGTGATTTGCATCTTCATCAGGCCCCGGTGTTAGGATCGCCAGGATCACATCGTCAACGTCATCGTCTTTACAGTCGGCCACCAACAGCCGCAAGGCCTCTCGCCATGATTCATGCACTTCTTCTTCAGTGCCATGGTTAGGCTTTTTTATCACGCCCGCCAACGTTGCAACTTGTTCTGCCAGGGATTTGGACTTGTCTCGACCCGGATAACGCCCATCGAGAAGCGCCCTCGCAGCTAGGTATTCTTGAAAGGTGAGATGACGGAATTCCCAAACAGGGTCTTCCTGCCTACTATTTCCTTGCCAGATTCCCCCGGACTTGATGAGACTGCTGGAGCGTTCTTCCAGATGCGCCACCAAGGCGTGGGGTTCGCGGCGTTTGATGGCGCGGATATTTGGATACTCGACTCGGAGCTTGTCCAAGAGGTCGAGAACTTCGTCATCTGTAAGACGCTGCACGCCGCGTCGACACATCTCATAGGCAAGATATTCGAGCTGGGGGATAGCCTCGTCTTCTTCAATCGTCTTATAGAGCCTGGGGTTCCAGTTGAGCAGCACGGAAACGGCTTCGGCGTAGAGTTTGGTGCGTTTGTTTGGGAGCTTGCCGACCTTGCGTTTCACCAAAGCCAGAGTTGTGAGGAGCATTGGATTGCCTGTGAGACGCTCAATGCGGTCGTTGGAATGCAGCGCGTCGAGAAGTTCCTGAGCACGTTTCCCTTTCTCGTCGGTGGATTGATGTTGCTCGGTGATCTCTATCCAGCGACGAGCGAAGAGGTCCTTGTCACCATTGTCGAGCTGGGCAATTTGGCCGTGCTCGAATCCCGAGCCCATGCGGTAAGGCATGTCACGGTAACCAACGATGCGCGAGGTGACAACGATAGGTGCTTCTGGATAGCGGGTGGCAGTGCGTTCCAGTTCTTGGCAAAACATCATGCGAACCCTTGGGTTCGTAATCTCGTCAAGACCATCCACGAGCAAGAGGGCTTGGCCTTTTGCAATACGATCGAGAATGACAGCGCGCATTACTTCCGCCTCCTCTGGGAGGAGTTCTGACTTGTTGAGATGCTGGCTCAGGAAGTCGGTGAAGGACCGGCACAGGTCTGGTTCACCCAGATCGCGGCAGCGAATGAGCACAGGTATCCACGATTCTTCGGGCAGGGTTTCGGTGTCGGGTAGTTGTTTGAACGTGTCGTCATCTTTGTGACGCAACAGGTAGGCGGTCGCCATCCAGCGGAGCATGGTGGTCTTGCCGCCGCCGGGGTCGCCCAGGACAACGATTCGACGGGTAGATGCCAATCGTTCGCCGATGGGCACGCGTGCCTTCTTTCGATCAGGGGCGTCCGTTGAGAAATGTCCAGCTTCACGGTGGCGACGGGCTTCCCGCTCTTCTTCCATTCTGGCCAGCGCGGCTTCGTCGCTTTCGCCACGCCTCGGGCGCTCGACTTCAATTCGTAGCGGCATGTAAAGCTGTCGCAGGAGTAGCTTCTGCGTCGCCATGTGGATGTCGCCCTCCGGCAGGTTGCTCAGATCAATGATGTCCCAACCGGTTAGAGCCTTTTCGCAATAGCGTTCGAGCGCGGCTTCTTGCTTCTGTTGCGAAAAGACGCCAGCCGCCTCCTCAGCGTGTTGGCGGAGGCCTGTTACTTGTTCTCTCAAATAATCTAGACTCAGTTGATGTCGCCAATGGGCGAGAATCGGGTTGGAGAAAATGGCCTTTTCCAATGCATCAAAATAATCGGATTTTAGGAAAGCAATCTGTTCGCGAGTTCCACCGGCGTCGGAAATGGCGCGTTCCATCGCGCACAGCATCCGCTCTCTAGCAGCGTTGCCTTCCTGAATCGCGCCTGCCATGAGCCATTCGGTCAAGTCGTCTTGGAAGACGTCATCGGCAAGCAGTCGCCAAACTGGCTCTTCTCTCTGGGTGACGCCAAGCCGATGGTGATTTTGGGCAAGTTCAATACAGGCAACACGAACTTCGTCGCGAAGTGATCGGGCGGAATCGAGTGCCTTCTTCAAGGCTTCCTCTTGCTCAAGCACTGCTTTGAGTTTGCGATCACGTGAAGCAGTTATGGCCTCAGAACGTTCGTTGGTGGCGAGGTTGATGAGATATGCGAGAATTGCTTCGAGGATGATAGACATGGCTTCGTCCATTTTGAATCGGCGGTTTGACGGAAGTCACTGGTAAGAAAATGGGACAGGTCGGTATGGCATCAAGTTATGCGTTAAGTGTGATTAAGCAATAGTGGAGTAATCCATAGATATCATGAAAACATGGAATTGCTGTCCCGGAAATTAGGTATTTCAACCGGTTGCGGTGTCTACCGGTGCGTTTTCGCATTAAGGCTAAACGTCGATATGCCATGCAGTTACGGTCAATTTCGTGATGTTCATTTCTGGCACCTTTTTACCCCCAGTGGCGGCGGCCTACCCATCCTGGACCGAAGCGCCCCTACTCGCGAATCGCTGAGTAACGCGAATGATCCTGGGCAGGCATGATGCACCTGAAATGACGGATCAAAAATCTCGGCTGAAATGGGCATGAGCTTTGCATCGTTAGCCGTGAACCTCGCCTCCTTGCCACGGTGCTTGTCATGACTGAACGACCATTGCCCACGCCCGAAGAGTTCCGCGAGCAGTTCGTCGACTGCATCCGAGTTGGCTTCAATTGGGACCGATTCTTGGTCGAGCGGTGGCCGATCGAGCCGGTGGTCTTGGCGTCAGAGAGCGACCTGGCACGGTGCTTTACGCCTTGGTACGTCGGCAAGGGGGCTGAGGAGTTGGCCTATGATCATCCGCATGCGGTGCCGATGAGCTTGGCCGATGTGCCCAAAGCGTTTACCATCCTCAATGACGAGCGGAAAGCGGCGATTCAGGAAAAGATCGATCTGTTGCGAGGCGATTCGAGTCCGGTCCGGTTCATCGCCCCGACCTACGCGTTGCCGGACAACCGTTATTTCGTGCTCGACAGGAACCATCGGCTTTCGGCGCTCGCGTTGAGCGGCACACGCTTTGAAGTGGAACTTTGGAACGTTCAAGGCCCGTTTGAAGAAGCCTGTTTGTTGGACTTGAACTTTTGGTTGAAGGACTTGGGGAATGAATCCGCGGACAAGTGACCGAACCGAGACCGCCGCGAGTAACTTGGCCGCAACCGTGTCGCAGCGCCCGCCACTGCCGTCCCTGTTTGATCTGCACTGTCACATTCTGCCGGGAGTGGACGACGGCGCCCAAACGCTTGACGTGGCACTCGCGATGGCCCGCATTTACGTCGCCGACGGCGTGACCACGGTGGTTGCGACGCCGCATTGTCACCGCTTTATTCATTTGCTCCGGCGTGACATCCTGCCCGCGGTCGCCCGTTTCAACGAAGAGTTGCGGGCGGCCGAGATCCCGCTCCAGGTGCTGCCGGGCTCGGAAATCCAGGTGATCGATACGGCCGAGTATCGGCGCGAATTCGAGCAGGGTGACTTTTGTCACCTCGGGGATGGTCGGGATTTCACCTTGTTGGAGTTCAATTGGCAACGCGAATTGTTTCCCGACGACGCCGAGGAATTGATCGGCTGGATCTGCGACCAAGGTCTGACGCCGATCCTGGCCCATCCCGAACGGTACGATTTCTTTTGGGAAGACATCAGCCGCGTCGATGGGTTGGTGCAGGCCGGGGCGTGGCTGCAAGTGACGGTCGATTCATTGATTGGCAACCATGGCGTAGCCCCCTCGCAAGCTGGCCATGACCTGTTGCGGCGGCATCCGCAGATCGTGCTTGCGTCGGACGCTCACAACTTGAAACGCTGTTCCGGCATGGCCGCGGGCTATCAATGGGTGCGTGAGCACATCAGCGACGACCGCGCCGACGACCTTCTCCGCCGCGGCGAGGAAGTCCGCACGCGTGTGAGTCAAAGGGTTCAAAACACCCCTTGAACTCCGCGACCCAACCGGGGTACGGTGACGGCACTTCTCGCCCTCCGACCACTCGGATTTGCTGCCATGAGCGCTAAGAAACTGCCGCGACGCGATCAAGTCAAACCGGCCGATACCTGGGACCTCGCCAGCCTGTTCGATAACGACGATGCCTGGGAAACCGCCTTCGGCAAGTACGAAAAGAAGCTCCCTGGCTACCAAAAGTTCGCGGGCACGCTCGGCGACGATGCCAAGTCGCTGGCGGCGTGCCTGAAGTTCGATCTCGATGTGAGCCGACTGGCCGAGCAGTTGGGGACTTACGCCTTTCTCAAGACCGCCGAGGATACGGCCAACAGCACCTATCAGCGGATGCAAGGTCGCTTTCGCGCCGTCGCCAGCAAGGCCGATCAGGCGTCGAGCTTCATTCGGCCCGAGATCTTGGCAATCCCCACGGCCAAGATGAAGAAGTTTCTCGATGCCAAGGAGCTCAAGCCGTACCGGCTCATGCTCGAACGGATCGTCCGTTATCGGCCGCACACCTTGTCGCCGGGCGAAGAGAAGTTGATCGCCATGCAAGGCGTCATGTCCAGTAGCGCCGACCAAATCTTCCGCCAACTCAACAACGCCGACCTCAAGTTCGGCATGGTCAAGAACGAGCACGGTGACGAAGTCGAACTGAGCCACTCGTCGTTCATCACGCTGCTGCATTCGTCGGATCGCAAGGTGCGCGAGAAGGCGTTCCGCCAGTACTACAGCCAGTTTCAGGCTCATGAGAACACGCTGGCCGCGACGCTCAATGGCTCGATTCAGCGCGACGTGTACTACGCCAAGGCGCGGAACTACGACAGCTCGCTGACCGCCGCGCTGTTTCCCGACAACGTGCCGCGCTCGGTTTACGACAGCTTAATCAGCAGCGTCCACGCGAACCTGCCGGCGTTGTATCGCTACTACGAACTGCGCCGACGGGCGATGAAGCTCAAAGAGATTCACCAATACGATGTCTACGTGCCGATCTTAAGCGAGTTGGAGATGCGGCACACCTGGCAGCAGGCGGTCAAGGTCGTGCTCAAGTCGCTCGAACCGCTCGGCAGCGAGTATTGTGCCGCGCTCGAAAAGGGGCTCAACGGTCGCTGGTGCGATCGCTACGAGAACCAAGGCAAGCAAAGCGGCGCGTTTAGCTGCGGCAGTTTCGAGGGCGAGCCGTATATTCTGATGAACTATCAGAGCGAGGTGCTCGACCATGTCTTCACGCTCACGCACGAGGCGGGGCACTCGATGCACTCGTATTACTCGTGTCGTTCGCAACCGTTTCAATACTACGACTACACGATCTTCGTCGCCGAAGTCGCGAGTACGTTCAACGAGCAACTGCTGAGCAAGCATTTGATGCGCGAAGCGAAAGATGACCGGCAACGCGCGTATCTGATCAACCGCGAGCTCGACGGCATTCGCACGACGATCATTCGTCAAACGATGTTCGCAGAGTTTGAGCTGCTGACACACGAGTTGGCCGAGAAGGATGAGCCGCTGACCGTCGAGCGATTCCGCAGCGTGTATCGCGAGTTGCTCAACAAGTATTTTGGGCCGGCCTTCGTGATCGACACTGAACTCGAGCTCGAGTGTTTCCGCATTCCGCACTTCTATCGGGCGTTCTACGTCTACAAATACGCCACGGGCCTATCGGCCGCGATTGCCTTGGCCGAGCGCGTGACCACCGGCGGGCAGCGTGAGTTGAACGATTACTTGAACTTCCTACGCGGCGGTTGTTCGCAAGACCCGCTCGACTTGCTCCGCGGCGCGGGCGTCGACATGGAGAAGCCCGACACGGTGAACACGGCACTCGAACGGTTCGCGACGTTGGTGGGTGAGTTGGAAGGGTTGTTGAATTAGGCCTGGACGCTGCGACCGTTGGTCGCGGCTTTATGGATAACTGTTTGAATGTCGTTTACCTTCACGCTCCACCATACCGATGCCCGCTCTGCTGCCCGGCGGAGCACGTTTGTCACGCCGCATGGACCGGTCGAGATGCCCGCCTTCATGCCGGTTGGCACGCTGGGGACGGTCAAGGGGCTGACGATCGATAACGTCCGCGATACCGGCGCTCAGATGGTGCTCAGCAACACGTATCATCTCGCCTTGCGGCCGGGTGAGGATGTGGTCCGCGATCTGGGCGGGCTGCATACGTTTATGCAGTGGCCAGGACCGATCTTGACCGACAGCGGCGGGTTTCAGTTGTTCAGTCTCGCGCGCTTGACCAAGGTCACCGAGCATGGCGCGGTGTTTCAGTCGCACATCGACGGCAGCAAGTTGGAACTCACGCCAGAACGAGCGATCGCGATTCAAGAGGCGTTAGGTTCTGACGTGGCGATGGTGCTCGACCATGTGCTCAAGCTGCCGGCCGAGCGCGACGCGCTGGAAGATGCGATGCAACGCTCGATCCGGTGGGCCGCCCGGTGCCGCGACTGTGCCACGCGTGCCGATCAGGCCCAGTTCGCGATCGTGCAAGGGGGTCTCGATCGTGAGTTGCGGATCACGTGTGCCGAGCAACTCGCCAAGCTCGACTTTCCCGGCTATGCGGTGGGTGGACTGAGCGTGGGCGAGGAGCCGCGCGAGATGTACGAGGTGCTCGATTACACCGTGCCGGTCATGCCGGTGAACAAGCCGCGATATCTGATGGGCGTCGGTCGGCCGCAGGATTTGCTCGAAGCGATCGAGCGCGGCATCGATCTGTTCGATTGCGTGATGCCGACGCGCAATGGCCGCAACGCGCTCGCGTTCACCGACTCAGGCAGCGTTCGACTCCGCAACAAGCAGCACGAGCGTGATCCCCGTCCGCTCGAAGAAGATTGCCCGTGCGCCGCTTGCCGTCACAGCCGCGGCTATCTCCGCCACTTGTTTATGGCCG
This sequence comes from Planctomycetaceae bacterium, assembly GCA_016794255.1. Classification (GTDB taxonomy): domain Bacteria; phylum Planctomycetota; class Planctomycetia; order Pirellulales; family PNKZ01; genus JAEUIL01. The sequence continues at coordinate 10,739 of JAEUIL010000408.1, forward strand.
ACGAGATGCTCGGGCCGATCCTGCTCTCGATTCACAACGTGACGTACTATCAACGGCTGCTTGCCGGCGCGCGGCAGGCAATCGAGCAGGACCGCTTCGTCGAGTACAAACACGCCAAGTTCGCCGGGTGGAGCAGCGGCGCGTAACGTTGGGCACGCGTGCTCAACTCGTCAACCGAGCCTGTCGGGCCGCCACCGCCGAGGTCAACTCGTCGTCCATCTTCAGATACGCGTGTTGGGTCGACAAGCTGAGCGAGATCAGATCGTGGATCAAATGCACAAGCCGCGGCACGTCGGGATCGCTGGCACAGAGTAGCTGCAACTCCTGCACCGCCTTTTCGATCTCGACCAATCCGTGGTTTCGGGCCGTCGCTTCGAGGTGCGTGGCCAGCGCCTTGATCGCTTTGAAGTCTTGATTGTCCATCGCCTTGGCCAGTCGCTCGGTCTGTAGACCGACGCTGAGCGCCAAGTCTTTGCTGACCTGCTGACGACCCGCGGCCTGGGCCGGACGTTGCGACACCGCTTCGATAAATCGTTCGACCAACTGCGGATCGAACTGCGCCCCGGCCATCTTACGCAGCTCGGCGAACGCTTCCTCGGGCGGACGTCCCTTGCGATAGATTCGGTCGGTGGTCATCGCATCGTATGCGTCGGCGATCTTGATGAGTCGTGCGCCCAGCGGCAAATCTTCGCCCTTGAGACGCGACGGATCGTGCGGATCGCCACCGTACAGTTGATCGTAACAGCGGACCATCTCGACCAGCGGCGGACATTGGAACGCCGTGCTCAAAATCTCGACGCCCATCCGCGCGTGCAGATGCATGATCTCCCACTCCTCGGCGCTCAGCTTGCCGGGCTTGAGCAGGATCGAGTCGGGCACGCCGATCTTGCCGATGTCGTGGAGCAACGCGGCGATCTCGAGCGTGTACGCTTCGCCAGCCGACATCAACCCTCGCGCCGCGGCGACACACAAGTCGGCCACGCGTGTGCTGTGCGCCGCCGTGTCGGGATCGCGATAAGCGAGCGCCGCCATAAGCGAGGCCACGGCCTGATACGGCACAGCCTGCGCCGATGCGGCCTCGTACGACGTGGGAATCTTGCGTTCCTTCTTCTTCTCGATCGAGAAGTTCGTCGGCACGTCGGTCCACGCCGAGACCCGGTTGCGGCCCGTCTCTTTCGAGAAGTACAACGCCTTGTCGGCCTGATCGAGCAGGTCCTGCGGCGCGAGCACCGCCCCGTCGCGCGTCGCCACGCCGACGCTGACCGTGATCGTTAGCTGCGGAAACTGTAGCGCCGCGATCGTCGTGCGCAGCGACTCACCCAAGGCCCGGGCTTTCGGCAGATCGGCGTTGGGCATCACGATAAAGAACTCTTCGCCACCATAACGACACACCACGCCGACGTCTGACGCTACGCTGAGCAATGTCGACGCCACGCGTCTCAGCACGTCGTCGCCCATCGAGTGACCGTGGTTGTCGTTGATGCTCTTAAAGTGGTCGACGTCGACCATCAAGCAACTCAGGCCTTCGGCGTTGGTCTCGGCCGACTCCCAAATGTGATCGAATTGCTCGAAGAACGAGCGACGATTAAAGCAGCCGGTGAGCGGATCGCGTGTGGCCAGGTACTTCAACTCGACGTTCTGCTGCGTGATTTGATCGCGCGAGTCGCGGAGCGTCTCGACCATTTTGACCATTTCCATCCGCTTCTGTTCGAGCAGCGTGATGTCGTCGAAACTGGTGAGCACGCCGCGGTGCGAGCCCGACTGATCGATAATCGGCGACGCGTTGACTTTGAACGTCCGCGTCGACCGGGTGGGCGACACCAGCGACATCTGCATCCCTTCGTGCGACATCTCATCGGCGAGCGCCAACTCCCACGGCGTCATCGGTTGATTCTTGTTCGGCACCCAGGGCAAGTCCGCCGCCAGTGTGCCGATCAACGTCTCGGGCCGACAGTCCATCACTTCGGCAAACGCGCGGTTGGCCAGCACGATCTTGCCTTGATGGTCGATCACGAGCAGTCCTTCGGCCAACGTGTCGAACGCAGACCGAACCCGATCGGGCATCACGCGCGAGGGGTCGAGCTCACGCAACGCGCGTCGCAAGTAGAAGATAAAGAAGATGGCGTTCGATCCGCACACGAACAGAATCAGTTGCAGCCAGGGGAGATCGATCGCTCCCCAGAGACTCTCGGACTCATACGGCACGAAGGCGACTTCGAGCGAGCCCCATTGCTTGGTCCCCTCCATGATCGGCACGATGATGTCATCCTCGGTCGACTTACCATCGTCCGACGGATGCCAATACGCGTCGTGCTCGCCGGCCACGACCATCGTCTTGCCATCGATGCGACGCAGCGCCGCCGATTGCACGTCGGTGTTGCGGTCCTTGAATTCACGCAGGCTAAAGTCGAGCGCCTTGGGTTGCTTCAAACTGGCCATCAGCGAGCTGTTCACGGCCATGGTTTCGCACAGCGCCACGCGGCGGTTCATCACCTCGCGGCGATAGTCGGGCAGGAAGTTCATCGACTTCGCCGTCCACAGCGAGGCCGAAGACAACAGCGCCAACGACAGTCCAAGTTGCAGCGGAACGCGGATACGACCCATGTCTCACATCTCTGACCAAATGACCAGCGCGCAGCCCGTGCGCGCGGAACGACCATCATCCGTGTGAAGAATAGGTTGCACCCGTTGTACGTGAGACCCGACGCTCACGAAATGCAGGTCGTACCAGCCAGCGAAAGTTTATCGATTATGCCGTATGCCGCGGTCTTAATGGTCGTGGCGGACGCAACGGGCTCGCGTGTCAAGCGGCAGCGGTTGAGTGAAAATCCCTAAGGCCGATCCGGCGCGCAGTCCGAAAGCGACGATGGAAACTCACCGTCCTAACATGGCACGGCTGAATGACTTTGCCGACTTTACGGAACGTACCGAATCGACTAACCCGCTCGATGCTAGCATGCGGCTGGCTCGTGGGGAGCGCTCTCGGTATGTCCGCGTTGAGCCGCGAGTTGATCGAGGCAGCCGAGCCAGGTGCGCCGCCGGTCGCGGTGTTGTCGACCGACATTCGACCGGGCATCGTTGATGTCACGCGCTTGCCCGAGGTGTTGGTCGCAAGGCGGGAACAGCGCGAGCTTGGCCCGGTTGCTCCGCCAACAGCGCCCCCCGCGCCGGTCAAGGAATCGCCAGCGATCGTGCGTGTTTCCAACGATCCGAATGCACTACCGGCTCGCCGAGCGCCGGCGCTCGTCGCCTCATTGCAAGCCACGATTCGCGAAGAGACCGCCGCCCCGCCGAGTAACGCGATTTTGCCGCCGGAAGCGGTGCCGCGTCCGATGGCCGTTCCGAATGGAACCGCGCTGCCGACCGACTCGGTGACCACGCCCCTGGCACCGCCGCCGTCGGGCTTGGCTCACGGTTGGTGGCAACAGAAGGCGTGTCAGCCGTTGCGTCCCAAGTCGCAAAGTTGGCCCGTCGATCTCGATCTGCTCATGATCACGGCCCTGCAATTCTCGGCGCATGTGCAGGCAATCAACCTCGAGCCGCAGATCGTCGAGACCGAGATCGCGCGGCAGTCGGCCGAGTTCGACACACGCTCGTTTGTCGAGAGCAAGTGGAATAGCATCAACGACCCGGTCGGCAACACGCTCACGACCGGTGGTCCCACGCGGCTCAAGGATCAAAACCTGGAGAACAGCGGCGGCCTGCAACGTCGCACGTTGGTCGGTGGTCAGGCCCGCATCGCTCAGGAGATCGGGCTGCGCAACACGAACTCGGTTTTCTTCTTGCCCAAAGACCAAGCCAACACGCGCTTTATCATCAGCTACACGCAGCCGCTCTTGCGCGGTCGCGGTGTCTGTTACAACGAAAGTCTCGTCGTGCTGGCGCAGACCGACACGCGTTTGGCACGCAATGAGTTGCAAACGCAGTTGCAGCAGCATTTGTTCGACGTGGCGAACACGTACTGGCAACTATGCCTCGAGCGGTCGCGGTTCTTGCAGCAGCAAGAGGGCTTGGCCCAAACCGAGATGATCCTGCGCGAGCTCGAAGCTCGCCGCGAGATCGACCTGTTGCAAAGCCAAGTGATGCGGGCCCGCGGCGCCGTCGCGGTACGTCGCGCTGCCGTACAACGCGCCGAGCTGACGATTCGCAACCGCGAGACGCAACTTTGGGCTCTCACCAGCGCCCCGCAGGTGCAGTTGAACCACGAGCTCGAACTGATCCCGCTGGTGCTGCCGAGCTGTGATCTCGTGCCGATCGATCCGCAGGCGAGTGTTCGCGAAGCGCTGCAAAATCGTCCCGAGATCTCGTCGACGTTTGAACGCATTCGTTCGGCCGAGACGCGTCTGTCGGTGGCCAAACACGAGTTGCTCCCCGTTCTGAACGCGGCTTTCGAGGTGTACACGCGTGGTTTGCAGGGACAACAAGATGTGTGGCAATCGTTCTTGAATCAGTTCTCGCGTGGCAATCCGAGTTACACCGCGGGCCTGACTTACTCGATGCCGCTGGGCAACAATGCCGCCCAGGCGTCGCTCCGCCGACGTGATCTTGAGCTGCGTCAGTTGTTGCTCGAACTCGACGCCTCGCTCAAACGTATCTCGGCCGAGGTCGAGAACGCCGTGCGTGATGTGCTTGCCGCACATGCCGAGTTGGCCGGCCATCACGAGGCGATGATCGCCGCTCGTGCCGAAGTCGACTATCTGCTGCAACGTTGGCGACTGCTGCCCGGCGAAGATCGCTACGCCAGTATGTTGCTCGACGACGTGCTCAACGCGCTCGACCGGCTCATCTCGGCCGAGGGGACCTTCGCCCAATCGCAAGTCAACTACGCGATCGCGCTCACCGAGTACAAACGGGCCGCGGGCTTGCTCGTCAATCTCGCGCCGGTCGAGCCCGTGCCGCCGACTCCCGAGTTAACGCCGGAACCGCCTGTGCCGCAACCGGTGCCCCCGCCACCTGTCTCGGCGCAGCCGGTGGAAGTGCTCGGTGATCGACGAGGAGGGCTGCGCCGATGAGTCGCCTGCACTCGTGGTTGCTGCTGTTCGTTGTTTGGGCCGTGATCGGTGATCTGGCCCGGGCCCAAGAGGATCCCGCGCCCGGTTTCACCGAGCCGTACTCGACCGTGTCCGTGGCGACGACCGAGACCGGCTTGCTGATGACGCTGAACGTGAAAGAAGGTGATCGCGTGACCACCGGCCAAGCCTTGGCGGTGCTCGACGATGACCTGCAACTCTCGCACCTGGCGATCACGCAGCAGCAAGCCGAGGGACAAGGCAAGCTCAACATCGCACAGGCCGAGCACGCGTTGCAGAAGCGGCGGAACGAGAAGCTCGCCCAACTCGCACAGGCCGGCCAGGCGCATCCCGAAGAGATCGAGCGAGCCAAGGCCGAGCTGCGCGTTGCCGAGGGGCGGGTGCTGGCCGAGGAAGAAGAGTTAAAGCTGCTCAAGGCCCAGGTCGAACGCGCTCGGCTGATGCTCAAGAAGCGCACGGTGTTTGCCCCGCTCGATGGCGTCGTGTCCGAAGTGATCAAGCGACCGGGCGAGTTCATTTCGCCGACCACGCCGCAAGTCGTGGTCATCGTGCAACTCGATCGGTTGAAAGCGACCTTCCTCGTGCAACGGACACAGCGCGAGGGCTTGAAACTGAATCAGCCCGTGCAGGTGCGGATGATCGATACCGAGGAAATGATCCCCGGCACGATCGAGCACATCTCGCCCATCACCGATGCCGAGAGCGGCACGACCGTCGTGCGCGTGTTGATCGACAATCGCGACGGGCGTCATCGTAGCGGTGAAAAGTGCCAGCTAGAACCGTCGCCTGGGCCGGTCGCCTCGGAACGACTCCGCTTTCCCAAATGAGGTGCGTGTGTCGCCGTTCGATACCGGATCTCACTCGCCGACTGTCGCGGGTTCGTCGTTCCCGCCGGTGGTGTTGACGCTCAACAAGCCGACAGCGGCGACCACGGCCGCGCCGCCGACACCGCAGCCCGACCCGATCGTGCAGTTGCCCGAACGTTGTCTGCGGATCCTCGCCACGCCGGGTGTCACGCCCGCCGTGAGTCGAGTGGCCGACGAGCTCGCGGGCCTGCTCGGTGATGTGCGCGTAGCGATCGGCGCTCGCCGCGGCGAGGGGCCCTGCCGGCTGTTGGTGCTCAGCGGGCATCAGCATCTCGATCAGCAAAACGACTATGTGCAGGCGCTCGAACTGCTGCTGAACGAGACCGCGCTGAGTGCTCCGGAAGCGTACGACGAACCGCGGCTCTGGCGGCTCGGCGAAGGGACCACGATCGCCGACAACGCGCTGGCACGCGTAGCGACGCTGAGCAACGTGACGGGCGCGGCGGCGTGGAAGCTGGCCGCGCCCGGGACACCCAATACCGGCGCGATCGTCGTGCTCGGCACGGCGCAGACGTTGAGCGACGCCGCGTTCCCGCAGCGGTTGAAGATCGCGGGTCAATTGCTCGCGGGGTTAATTCCGCTGCTCGATCAGACTGCGCATCGTGGCGTGAGCGCGTATCTGGCCGAGAAGTGGCAGCGTGTGACGGCCCGCAAGGCGTTTTATCTGACTCTGGCCGCGATCGTCGTCGGGCTGCTCACTTTGTTGCCGCTACCAGCCTGGGTCAGTTGCGAGTGTCTGCTCGAACCCCACACGCGCCGCTACATTGCCGCCCCGTTCGACGCCAAGTTGGAAAAGACACTCGTACAGCCGGGCGACATGGTCGAAGAGCGGCAAGTTCTGGCCGTGCTCGACGAGCAGCCGCTGAAGAACGAGCTGTCGATGCGACAGGCCGAGTATGACGAGTCGGCCAAGAAACGCGACGCGGCACTGGCCACCCGCAAAGCGTCCGACGCGCAGGTAAGTGAGTTAGAAGCGGCGCAAATTCGCAGCAAGATTCGCGACATCGAGCATCGCTTGCAGCAACTCAGTGTCCGCAGTCCCACGGCAGGCGTCGTCGTGCGTGGTGATTTGAAGCGTTCCGAAGGCATGCCGCTCGAACAGGGGCAAAGCCTGTTCGAGATCGCGCCGCTGACGCCGATGATCGCCGAGGTGTCGGTCCCTGAGGATGAGTTCCGCCTCGTCAAGGTCGGTCAAACGGCGAGCATCCGGCTCGACGCGTTCCCCGGTCGACGCTGGACCGGCGAGATCGCGCGAGTGCATCCCCGCGCCGAACTGCGCGACGACCAAAGCGTGTTCATCGCCGAGATCGCCATCGCCAACGAGAGCAACGAACTCCGCCCAGGCATGCGCGGCAAGGTGCGTGTCGAGCACGATTGGCAACCGCTCGCGTGGACTTGGTTGAGACGCCCGGTGACGAGGTTTGTAAGGTGGTTGGGATGGTAAGGTAGAAGCGGGGTGAGTAGGTGAGTAAGTGTCCCATAGTGAGCCCCAACGGGGCGCACGTCGTTAGCCAGGGGCGTGAGCCCCTGGTAGTCATCGATTTGCCACAGAATTGAGAGCCCCACCGGGGCGACACGCGGAAGTGTCGCCCCGGTGGGGCTCTGCGGTCGCGCCATCAATACGGTCTCCAGGGGCTCACACCCAGGCTAACAACTGTCGCCCCGATGGGGCGTGCAGAGGCACATCACTCAGCATCGATTCCTGGGCCTGAACTAAACGCGGATCTTCACTTAACTTCGACATTCGTCATTCTCCCCGCTCATGGCCTTCCCGCTGCTGCAACCGCCGCCATGTTTTCTTCGCTGGCGCGATGAGTTGATCGTGACTCGCGCGGGGACGCAGGAGCAAGATGGCTACCTGATCGAAGATCCGGTGACCGGCAAGTTTCACCGCTTGGGTCAGACCGAGTACGCCATCGCGATGCAACTCGACGGTTCGCGGTTGATCGCCGAGGCCGCGAAGCGCGTCTCGACACAGCCCGGCGATCGGGCGTTGGAACCCGCCGCGCTCGAATCGCTCGAACGCTGGCTGATGTCGGCCGGGTTGGTCGATGCATTGATCCAAGGTCAGCGGCGCACGCTCGCACGACCCGCATCGGGCGCCGCCGCGCAGTCGATCCTGTGTTATCGCTGGTCCTGGGGCAATCCCGATCGTTGGTTGCGCTCCGTAACACCATGGCTGTCGTGGTTGTTTGCTTGGCCGGTGGTCGTCGTCGGGGCGGTGGCGATGCTCGTGGCGGCGATCACCGTGGCGATGCACGGCGCGCAGTTCACCGCCTCGCTCGATCAAGTCTGGCACGCCGATCAACACATTCGACTGTTGCTGTGCTGGATCTTTCTCAAGGTGTGTCACGAGCTGGGGCATGGCGTGGCCTGTCAACGATTCGGCGGCGACGTGCGCGAGTGTGGCTTGACATTCATGTACTTCGCCCCGGTGCCGTATGTGGACGTGACGTCGTCGTGGCGGATGACCTCGCGTTGGCAGCGGATCGCGATCGCCGCGGCGGGCATGTATGTCGAATGGCTCATCGCGGCCGGTGCGGTCGGCGTGTGGTTGTGGTCGACGAACTCGGCCGTGCAACAGTCGGCCGTGTACATCGCCTCGCTCGCTTCGGTCGCCACGCTGCTGTTCAACGCCAACCCGTTGTTCCGCTTCGACGGCTACTTCATCCTGACCGACTTGCTCGATTGGCCCAATCTCTCGGCTCAAGGGCAGCTGCTATCTCGCGCGTGGTTTGCCCAGTGGTGGTTTGGCACACCGCTGCCGAACGTCGCTTTGTCGCCGCGCGCGAAGCGGATCGTGACCGGGTACGGCATCGCCGCTTGGTGCTGGCGGGTGATGATGATGGTGTCGATGTCGGTTCTGGCCGTGATCATGTACGACGCGGTCGGCGTGCTGCTCGTGGGCGTGACGACGGTGGCCGGTTTGATTCAACCGTGGTTCAAACGTCGACAGCAACTCGCGACATTGCCCGTTGCCACGACGCGCCATTGGGGCCGGTTCTGGACACGGTTGACGCTCACAGCCGTGGTGCTCGTCGGCTTGGCGTGCGTGCCGTGGTGGGGTACCGTCTCTGCGCCGGGCGTTGTGCAACCGGTCGATTTGGCCGTGGTGCGGACTCCGTGCGGCGGGTTCGTCGAGCAGTTGGAAGTGGTCGACGGTCAACCGGTCGTCGCCGATCAGGTGCTGGCCGTGCTGAGCAACGATGCGTTGCGGCTCGAACTCGAACAGCTCGAACAGTCCGAGCGACTGGCGCTCGTCAAGCTGCGCTCGCTACGACAACGACGCGAGTTGGTCGAAATGCAGGCTGAGGAAGGGAAGCTGGCGGCACTGCGCGAACAGCTCGCCGATGTCCGCCGGCGCGTCGCGGCCTTGACGATCCGCGCGCCGTCGGCCGGGAAAGTGATCGGTCGCACGCTGCATGATCTGCCCGGCTCGTTTCTGAAAGAGGGTGCCGAGTTGTGTGCGATCGCTGGCAGCGAGCTGGAAGTGCTGGTTGCGATCGCCGATCAAGATATCAGCACGTTTCGCGATCGACTTGGCACGGCGATCGATGTGCGTCTCCCATCTGAAACGCGCTCGGGCGAACTCCGCTCGCTCGATCCGCGTGCCAGCCGCGTGCCGCACGATCGGTCGCTGATTGCGCCGCAAGGGGGACCGTTGCCCGCGACGAAGGTCAGTCAACCGGCCGACGCGCCCAACGCCGAACCTTGGGAACTGCTGCGACCGCACTTCGTCGGCCGCATCGCGTTGAGCGCGAACGACGAGCAATCGCTAGGTATCGGCCAGCGCGTCACCGCTCGCTTTCGGCCGTTGGATGTGTCGGTGTTCGAGCACTTGTGGCGCGGTTGGCAGCGCTGGCTCGATCGCATGCGCAGCGAACACGGCGTGCGGTAGTAAGAGAGTATTCATCACGCTATCCGTGATTTGCCCCGGAACTGGCGTCCCACCGCGGACCCCTTGTCACAGGCAGCGACTTCGCGAAAATGACGGTTCTTTCCCCGTCCTATCAATCACCGCAGGATCGCCGCCATGGCCGTGTTTACCGACGTTCCGAACAAGATTGCGTTTGAAGGCCCGCGTTCGAAGAACCCGTTGTCGTTTCGTCATTACGATGCGAACGAGGTCGTCGAAGGGAAGACGATGGCCGATCATCTGCGGTTCAGCGTCGCGTACTGGCACACGTTCCGCGGCACGGGTAGCGATCCGTTCGGTCCGGGGACCGCTGTGCGACCGTGGGAGGGGCCCGTAGACAATGTCGAGAATGCGGTCAATCGCGTGAAGGTCGCCTTCGAGTTCATGGAGAAACTCGGCGCGGGTTACTATTGCTTTCATGATCGCGACGTCGCACCTGAGGGGAAGACGCTGGCCGAGTCGCACAAGAATCTCGATGCGGTTGTTAAGGCATTGAAGGACGAGCAGCAACGCACGGGCATCAAGCTGCTCTGGGGCACCGCGAACTTGTTCAGCAATCCGCGGTACATGCACGGTGCGGCGACGAGCTGCAATGCCGACACGTTTGCCTACGCCGCGGCCCAAGTGAAGAAAGCGATCGAGGTCACGCAAGAACTCGGCGGCGAGAATTATGTGTTCTGGGGAGGTCGCGAAGGGTATCAGAATTTGTTCAACACGAACATGAAGCGCGAGATCGATCATCTCGGTCGGTTCATGCACATGGCGGTCGAGTATGCCAAGGAGATCGGCTTCAAGGGGCAGTTCCTATTCGAGCCCAAGCCGAAAGAGCCGACCAAGCATCAGTACGACTTCGACGCCGCCGCGTGCATCGCCTTCTTGCGGGCTTACGGTCTGGAGAAGCACGTCAAGTTGAACATCGAAACCAACCACGCCACGCTCGCCGGTCACACGATGATGCATGAACTGGAGTACGCCGGCATGCAGGGCTTCTTGGGGTCGATCGACGCTAACACCGGCGACTTGCTGCTCGGTTGGGATACGGATCAGTTTCCAACCGACATTTATCTGACCACGCAGTGCATGCTGGTGATCTTGAAGTACGGCGGTCTCGCTCCCGGCGGTGTGAACTTCGATGCCAAGGTGCGACGCGAGAGCTTCGAGCCCGTCGACTTGTTCCACGCCCACATCGGCGGCATGGACGCGTTTGCACGGGGCTTGAAGATTGCCGCGGCGATTCGTGCCGATGGTCAGCTCGACAAGATTGTCCAGGAGCGGTACAGCTCGTTCGACTCGGGCGTGGGTGCCGAGATCGAAAGCGGCAAAGCGACGTTCAAGTCGCTGGAAAAGTACATGCTCGACAAGGGCGAGATCACGCCGAACAAGAGCGGTCGCCAGGAAATGATCGAGAATTTGATCAACACGTATCTATAATCGTAGAGCGGCGATCGTGGATCGCGCCGATTTCGGCCCACGACTGACACGATGAGTCGGTGATCATTGCACGCGCCGTATCGCTACGGCTCGATGGAGA
>JAEUIL010000455.1 GCA_016794255.1 Planctomycetaceae bacterium
GGACGAACAGGCGCGAGCCACGGTTTTGGCGTCGCTGTCGAGTGTCGCCTTGGTCACGATCTTCGACGAAGACACGCCGCTCGAATTGATCCAGGCTCTGAAGCCGGGTGTATTGTTCAAAGGGGCCGATTACACGCTGGCTACCGTCGTCGGCGCGGATGTCGTGCGGAGCTACGGCGGCGAGGTGATCTTGATCGACTTGGTCCCGCAGCAAAGCACGACGCGCTTGGTGCAACGCATGGCCGCCACCGACACGGATCCACGTAGTTAGAGGCTGGCCGAACGCATGCTGAGTCACTTGCGACGCGATCTCGAGCGGGTCTATCACGTCACGTGGCCGCTCAAGTGGGGTCAGGTTCTGGCCTACGTCTATCGCAAAGCTCGCCCGGTCACGCGCCCTTCCGCGGCAGCGATGTCGGCGGCCTCGCGGGCTCGTTGGCGTGACGATGGCCGGTATCAGCCGCCGTTTGTCTGGGGCCCCCACGCCCATCAATCGGCCCCGGAATTGCAGGCCGGGCGGTTCACGCTCCTCGGCAAGACCTTCGATCTGCACGCGACGAACGGTCACACGGCCGACGGCATTCAATGGTCAGCCACGAAGGCCTCGAAGCATTGGCAGAAGATGCTGCATTCCTTCGATTGGCTTGGCGCTCTCGATGCCGAGCAAGGTCGAGCCATGGTCGACGCCTATTGCGAACGGATGAAGTTGCCGCTTGATCATATGGCGTTGCAGCCGTGGACGCTTGCGTTTCGCATTCAGTCGATCGTACGGTTTCACGCCGAACACACGCTAAATCCCCAGGTCGCGCCTTACGTCGCCGAGTGGGCCGAGTTGCTGGCGCTGAATCTTGAGTATCGCTTGACCGGCAATCATCTGCTCAAGGATGCGATTGGACTCGCGTTTGCGGCGAGGTTTCTCGATACACCCGCGGCAGCGACGTGGCGGGTCACGAGTGACCGTTTGATTCGCGACTTGCTCGCCGAACAAGTCGGTGCCGATGGTGGTCACGACGAGCGGACGCCGATGTATCACGCGTTGATGCTGTACGATCTGCTCGACTTGTTGTCGATTCTCGCGCCGCAGGATCCGTTGCACGACGTGGTGCGCGGCGCGTGTCAGAAGATGGTCACGTTTCAGGCCGGTACGACGCATCCGGACGGCGAGATTGCCAATCTGAACGATAGTGGTTTCGGAGTTGCGCCACCGCCGAGGGCGTTGTTCGACAAAGCCCGTTCGTTCGGGATCACGCCTCCACCGTTCGCCACGGGCTATCGCTGGTACGCGGACTTTGGCGTGGCAGTACTCGAACGGGACGACTGGTGGGTGATCGTCGACGCGGGCATTCCTTGCGCGCCGCATCTCGCGGGTCATGGCCATGCTGATACGCTGACGATCGAGGCCTCGCTCGCGGGTCAGCGGCTGCTGGTCGACACCGGCGTTTCGAGTTACGAGGACCTCTCGGTGCGCAATCGGGAACGAGGCACCTTGGCCCATAACACCGCCTTGATCGGTGCGGCGAATTCCTCGGACGTTTACAGCGTGTATCGCATCGGTCGACGGGCGCAGATCGTCGCGGCCGACGGCGGTGCGAATCCCGAGGAACATTGGTTCTCGGCCACACACGAAGGCTATCGCCCCCTGCCGGGAGCACCGTTGCACACCCGCCGCGTCGCGGTCAACGAGCAAGGTGAACTGCATGTTTGCGATCGCATCGAAGCCCGCGAGCCGCAGTTGTGGCAACTCAATTGGCATCTGCATCCGGCGTGGCGTGTGATCTCGTCGAGCGACGGCGAGTCACGCAATCTGGATTTGCAAGGACCCGAGGGTCGACGGGTGCGTGTGACGTGTTCGCATGGCACTTGGAGCTGTGAAGCGGTGGATGTGCACCTCCACTTTGGTCGACCGGAACAAACCACCGCCATTCGCTGCCACGACCTTCCCACGAACGTCGACGTAACCACGAAATTCACGCCGATTTAGTGAAACGACGGCCTGCCCCAACTACAATGTCCGTATGAACATTCTGATCCTCAATCACCATCACATCGGCGATGCGATTTGTGCCACGAGCTTGGTGCTGGGTATCCGGGCTCGCTGGCCCGACGCGCACATTGCCATGTTCGTGCGCAACAAGTCGATCTGCGACTTGTTTCCGCCGGGGGTGATCGATCAGTACCATTTTTATCCCAGCTCCAAATGGCAAGTCCCGCGGTTGATGCGTGAGCTCTGCACGCCGAAGCTCGATCTGCTCGTTTGCACCACCGAGCTGAGTCATACGTGGTTTGTCACGGCACTGACTTGGTACTCGGGAGCGCGACAGATCGTGGCCGAGGATACGATTCGCTACGCTCCATCCCGCACGATTCGCGTGCCATTTCGCTATGAGTTGCACAAGTTCGATTCAAATCGCGAGATCGGTCGCGCCATCGATGTCGAACTGTCTGCCGATCGGCCGTTAGTTTATGTCGATCCGGCCGCGGTCGAGCAGTCGCTGGCCATGTTGCCCGCGCCGGGCGAGGACGATTGGGATCAGCAGCGCATCGCAATCGCGCCGGGTTGTCACTCGTTGCCGCACAAGGCGTGGCCGCCCGAGCGCTTTGCGGCGCTCGTGGATCAATTGCTCGACGCCGGTTGGGGACGACCGGTGCTCTTCGGCAGTCCGCAAGAAGTCGGCTTGGGACAAGCGATCATGGCACAGCTCAAGTCGCCGCATCGCGAACGTTGTCTGTCGGTAGTCGGCAAGCTGTCACTGGCCCAATGCTCCGCGGCGCTCAGTCGTTGCCAGTTGCTGGTGTCGAACGATAGCGGCTTGGCCCATATGGCAAGCGGCTTGTCCGTACCGGTCGTGGCAATGTTCGGACCCACGGCCGCGCGGCGTTGCGGTCCCTATCGGGCTGACGCGATCGTCGATCGGCAACTTTCCTGTGCGCCATGCTATCCGCAGCGGCATCATGGCTGCGGCAATCCGGTGTGTATGACCGAGTTGCCGGTGGCCGCGGTGACTTCCGCGATCGAACGCGTTCGCAATCAATCGGCGACGATCACTACAGCTCCCAAGGCGGCAGCCGCGTCATGACCGTCGCCCGCCATTATCTGTCGACGGTCTCCGTCGCCGCCTTGGCCGTCGGCATGGGGGCGCTGCGGGTCATTGTGTTTGGCAATGCCTATGGCGCGACTGCCGAGACCGACGCGTATTTCAATGCGTATCTCTGGTTTCGCATGTTCTTCGAGGACGTGCCGAGTTTGCTGCTGCCGATGCTGATCCCGGCGTATCTCGCACAGTTAAACACCGGCAACGTGCAACAATCGCAGCAGCTATTGCGACATTGGGTCTGGTCGCGCGGCGCACAGTTCTTGGGTTTGCTGGTCGCACTCGCTGTGTTATCGCCGTGGATCTTGCGGTGGACGACCGCCGGTCTACCAGAGGGAGCCTACTCGCTCGCCTCGCAAATGTTGTGGGTCGTGTTGCTCACGGCACCGGTGCTGTTCTTTGCCTGTTTGCTGCGTGTGCATCTGGAAAGTCGGCACCGGTTTGTCGCGTCGGGGATCTTCCGACTGGTGTTGTTATCCGTGTCGACGGTGATGATGGCACTGAGCCCTTGGTTGGGGATTTGGGCGGCGGTGTGGGGACTGACTGCCGGAGCGTTGGCGGGCTTGGTGTGTCTCTTGATCGCGTACTATCGTGACGTTCGGCGACTGACGCGCGATGAGAATCTAGCGACCGACTCGGCCGCGCCAGAGATCGGCATCACGGCCGATGGCACGCAATGGTCGTTGCTGTGGATTCTGGCATCCGTGCTCTTGCAACGGGCATCGACGACGATCGACCTCCACTTCGGCGCCGCGATTGAACCCGGTGCCGTGACACTGTTCAATCAGATTGGCACATTGATTTCGCTGCCGGTGATGATTTTGGTGCAATCGCTCAGCACGGTGCTTGTGCCGCGTGCCGCGCAATTACAGGCCGCGGGCCAGTGGCTGCAATTGCGGCAGGGACTCTGGCGGATGTGTGCCGCCGTGTGTGGCGCTTCGCTCGTCGCGGTCGTCTTATTGCAATTCTTGGCCGAGCCGCTGATTCGCGTGTTGTTTTTCCGGACCGTCTTTGACGAACACCAAATTGCCGACATGGTCACGCTGCTGCGGTTGTATGCGTTAAGCATCTTGCCGTTGTCGTTGCACCTGGCCTGCCTCGGGCTGACCGCTTCGCACGGCGCTGTGCGGGTTCTGACGGCCCTCTCGTTCGCCGCGATTGTCGTTCGCTACGGCGTGTTGGCGGGGCAAGTCGACACGCTGACGCTCGAAGACCTGGTGTATGCCCACATGGCGTATCACGGCACGTGGGTGATCGGGTTGTTGGGCTATTTGACATTGCGCGTTCGAGGCGAAGTCAACGATTGCGACCCGGCATCGCCGGCGCTGAGCGATTGCTCGGGAGTTCGCTCCTGACATGAACGCCATCCACCTTTATCGTCTTGGAAATTGGTGCTACCGCCATCGCGTGCCGGTGTTGCCGAAGCTGTTCCGCGCGTTGATTTTTTTCCTCTACAACTCGGACATCTTCATGCAAACCAAGATCGGCCGGGGGACGCGCTTTGCGCACGGCTGCATTGGTGTCGTGATCCATGCCGAGGCCGTGATCGGCGACCACGTGATGATCGGGCCGCATGTCGTGATCGGCGGCAACTTTTGTGAAGGGGTAGCGACGATCGGCGATCACGTTTGGATTTCCGCCGGTGCGAAGCTGATCGGCCGAATCACCGTGGGCTCGCACGTCATCATCGGCGCCAATGCGGTGGTGTTGCGCGATGTCCCCGACAATAGTGTGGCTGCCGGCGTTCCGGCACGCGTCATCCGTGAAATTAAGCCCGAAGAACGCGAGTGTCTCGTGTAGCTAGCGCCTTACCGTAAAGTATCTGACCCATGAACGTAGCTCCTGCGAAACTCGATCATGTCGAGCGAAGTGTCTCGAAAGGAAATCATGCCATGAGTTCCCTCAGTACAGTCAAGCGTAGTCTGATTGACTTAGCCACGCGCAATTTGGGGATTCGCAATGTCAACCGGATACGACGATTCAAGGCGTGGTTGACGCGACCGTTTGAGAACGACGCGCCGGTCGTGGCCAACTATCGGCAAACCGAGCCCGAGTTGAACATTGGCCTGGCACTGCTCGATACCTTCGCTCAGGGAGATCGCCCGACCGTGCTCGACATCGGAGCGAACATTGGCGGTTACTCGCAACACATCAGCGCGGCACTGCAGCCACGCGGAGGGCGTTGCATCGGTTTTGAACCACGCTCCGATCTCAACGCTCGGTTGCGACGCAATGTGCGACAGCCCAATTTCGTCGCCGAGCGATTGGCGATTTCCGACTCGGAGGGGATCGCCGAGATCTACATGCCACCTAGTCATGGTTTGTCGTCCCTCGTGCCCATGCCGGGTTTTGCTGGCTACAAGTCCGAACATGTTGCCAAGACCACCGTGGATCGCTATGTCGAGGCGCATGAGATCAAGAACATTGTGATGATCAAGATCGATGTCGAAGGGCATGAACTCGAAGCGCTGGCTGGCGCGACCGAGACGTTGACTCGAGAGCAACCGGTCGTCTTGTGCGAGAGCGAGAATCGCCATTTGATACCACAAGGCAAGCGCGTCGACCAACTGATCGAGTTTTTTGCCAAACTCGGTTACGGTGCTTGGGTCATGTCCTTCGAGCAGCGACGGGTTCTGGCTGTCAGCGAGATTTCGATTCCCGTCGATCGCGAGCCCGGCGTAGAATACTTCAATAACTTCTGGCTCGTTCCGCACGCCAAGCGTGATGCCGCCCTTGAGATTATGCAGCGCGTGGTCGCCGCCCGCGTTTGATTCGCTAACCGTACAGCCATCGCATGCACGACTCCGCCCCGCCATTGAACGGCCATCGACCGCCGCGCCGTGATCGCAGTGCGCCGCTGCGCGATCATCGCTTAGACCAGAATCGCTCGCTGCTGACCCATCTGATTCGATTAGCGGCGTTGGGAGGCATCTTTGCCGCCTCGGCCGGTTCGATTCCGCCCTTTGAAACCAGCGGTCGCGTCGGCGACGTACTGCTGCTCAGTGCGACGACTATGTGTCTGTGGGGTGCACTGAGAACTCCGGTGCGCGTGTGGATGGGCCGAGTCTTTAGCATCCCGGGATTTTGGCTCGCGGCGTTTGTAACGGTCTATGCGCTGTCGGCGTTTTCCGATCCGTCGGCGACGGCGTTCAAACACACCGCCCAGATCGTCGTCGTGTCGATCGTGTTTTTGTTTTTTTCGACTCTTGACCAAGAATTCGTCACGAGTCGGTCAGCGCGCCTGCTCACGTTTTTGTATGCCCTTTATCTAGTATTGACGGTCTTCTTCGTCAATCAGCGCATCGTGGCCGGCGACTACACGATCATCAAGAACGCGGTGGGCGGCGCAGTGCTCGGTGGTTTGGGTCTGCTGCTCTACATGTATACGGCCCGATATCCGAGAGAATCGACGCTGCTATTTGCCGTGCCGATCTATCTCGTAACCGGCGTTATCCTGGGCATGTTCGTCGACCATCGTATGTTGATGATTCTGTTTGTGATCGCGTTGCCCATGTGCGTCGTGCTGTATGGGGTGTGGAATCACACGTGGCTGCGCCGTGGCGTCTTTTGGGCCACCGTCGGATTGATTGTCTTGAATATCGCCATGAACGTCCGACACGAAGATCTCGCGGTATCGCGGTTCTTACATGAACTTTCGATCGACTTTTTTGGACGACGATTCTTCTCAGGACGCGAAGATATCTGGATCGCGGTTCTCCAAGAGATCGAACAGCAACCCTGGTTCGGTCACGGTGCGGGTGTAGTGCCGTCGCGGTTGATTAACTCAGAACTGTCGTC